>JBKOYU010000187.1:0-3917 GCA_046725575.1 Actinomycetota bacterium
GATGATTCCGGCGCCGATCATGTACGCCGCCGCAACGGCGAACCCGGGCCGATCGGTGCTGAGGTACACGATGTCGAACACGACCGCCGTGGCCAGCAGGCCCAGTGGGAACGGGATCAGCATGGGATGGATCGCGTGACCCAACGCCTTTACGCGACTCTCCATTTGCCGCCTCCTAATGCAAATGCGTGACAGCAAACGAATTACCCGACCGTGGCCACCTCAGACGGGGCGAACTAATTGTGAAGTCGGTCACGGTGTTTCCTCATGCGCTGGCTCGTCGCGGCGTGACAGGTCCTGCGGGCCGAACGCATCAGGAAGCAGCTCGCCCAACGTCCGTGGACCCAACGGATGGTCGATCAGCAGATCCGGCCCGCCGTGCTCCATCAACACCTGCCGACAGCGTCCGCACGGCATCAACACCTCGCCCGTCGCGTCCACACAGGACAGGGCGATCAGGCGGCCTCCACCGCTCGAATGCAGGGCGCAGACCACAGCACACTCGGCACAGAGACCAAGGCCATATGAGACATTCTCCACATTGCAGCCCGCCACCATCCGGTGATCGTCGACCATCGCGGCCGCCCCGACCGCGAATCCCGAGTACGGCGCATATGCGTGAGCCGCGGCATCAGTTGCCTTGTGCCGCAACATCTTCCAGTCGATATCGGATGTCATGTCAACCTCATGGGGCCGAATCTGAATGCATTCCGAAAGCCACGCGCTCTCGTCCGCCCCCGGAATAGGTAACCCTAACTTTCGCGTTTTTCGTGGTGCCGACGGCTAAACCGTAGTTCGTTTAGCAGTACAAGTGGGTTTAGAGTCGCCCCGAGGTTTGGGCAGGTTCTCAGCCGAGCCCAAGCGTCCACCTATGGCGTTGGAGGCCAGATGAGTACCGCGACACCCGAGAGCCCGGCGGTGCCCGCTCGGCGATCGCCTCGTCGCACCCTCTACCGCGGTGATCCCGGGATGTGGTCCTGGGTGCTGCATCGCATTACCGGGGCGACGATCTTCTTCTTCCTATTCGTGCATGTGCTGGACACCGCCCTGGTGCGGGTCAGTCCGCAGGCCTACAACGAGGTCATCAACACCTACAAGACGCCGATCGTCGGTCTGATGGAGATCGGGCTGGTCGCCGCGGTGCTCTATCACGCGCTGAACGGCATCCGGGTCATCCTGATCGACTTCTGGCGGCACGGCCCGAAGTATCAGCGGCTGATGCTGTGGATCGTCATCGGCGTCTTCCTCGCGGTCATGATCCCCGCGCTGGGCGTGCTTGGCATGCACATGGCGGAGCGGTTCCTATGACCGGGCCATCGGGCGGGTCGGCGGGAGGATCGTGGACACCGCACCACCGCGAGGGCCGTGTCGCACCCGTGCAGGAAAAGGAACACGACCGCCCGGCCAGCCTCGACCATCCGCGCGCACCCCGGCGCCCGAGGGGCATCCCTTACTTCGAGAAGTACGCCTGGCTTTTCATGCGGTTCTCCGGCGTGGCGCTGGTGTTCCTGGCGCTTGGGCACCTCTTCATCGGGTTGATCTGGGACGACGGGGTGTACCGCATCGACTTCAACTACGTCGCCGAGCGCTGGGCCTCACCGTTCTGGCAGATCTGGGATATGGCGTTGCTCTGGCTGGCGATGGTGCACGGCGCCAACGGCATGCGCACCATCATCGGCGACTACGCCCGCAAGAACATCACGAAGTTCTATCTGAACTCACTGCTATTGCTAGCGACAGGGTTCACGTTGGTGCTGGGGACTTACGTCCTGGTCACCTTCGACGCGAGCATCTCGTGAAGACTGAAAAGGAAAATGAGCTCAGATGATTGTTGAGCATCGCTACGACGTGGTGATCGTCGGCGCCGGCGGCGCAGGCATGCGCGCGGCGGTCGAGGCCGGTCCACGGGTGCGCACCGCGGTGCTGACCAAGCTGTACCCGACCCGCAGCCACACCGGCGCGGCGCAGGGGGGCATGTGCGCGGCGCTGGCCAACGTCGAAGAGGACAACTGGGAGTGGCACACGTTTGACACCGTCAAGGGCGGCGACTACCTCGCTGACCAGGACGCTGTCGAGATCATGTGTAAGGAAGCCATCGACGCGGTGCTCGACCTCGAGAAGATGGGGATGCCGTTCAACCGCACCCCCGAGGGCCGCATCGACCAGCGCCGGTTCGGCGGGCACACCCGTGACCACGGCAAGGCACCGGTGCGCCGGGCGTGTTACGCCGCCGACCGCACAGGGCACATGATCCTGCAGACCCTCTACCAAAACTGCGTCAAGCACGACGTCGAGTTCTTCAACGAGTTCTACGCGCTCGATATCGCGATGACCGAGACGCCGGCCGGGCCCGTGGCCACCGGCGTCATCGCCTACGAGCTGGCCAGCGGCGACATCCACATCTTCCACGCGAAGGCCATCGTGTTCGCCACCGGCGGGTCGGGCCGGATGTACAAGACCACCTCGAATGCGCACACTCTCACCGGCGACGGCTTGGGCATCGTGTTCCGCAAGGGACTTCCGTTGGAGGACATGGAGTTTCACCAGTTCCATCCGACCGGCCTGGCCGGGCTGGGCATCCTGATCTCCGAGGCGGTGCGCGGCGAGGGCGGCCGGCTGCTGAACGCCGACGGCGAGCGGTTCATGGAGCGCTACGCGCCGACGATCGTCGACCTGGCACCGCGCGACATCGTCGCCCGCTCCATGGTGCTCGAGGTGCTCGAGGGCCGCGGCGCCGGGCCCAACAAGGACTACGTCTACATCGACGTGCGCCACCTCGGCGAAGACGTGCTCGAGGCGAAGCTGCCCGATATCACCGAGTTCGCCCGCACCTACCTGGGCGTCGACCCGGTCAAGGAGCTGGTCCCGGTCTACCCGACGTGCCACTACGTGATGGGCGGCATCCCGACCACCGTCAGCGGCCAAGTGCTGCGCGACAACACGACGATCGTCCCGGGCCTGTACGCCGCCGGGGAATGCGCCTGCGTGTCGGTGCATGGCGCCAACCGGCTGGGCACCAACTCGCTGCTGGACATCAACGTGTTCGGCCGTCGCGCCGGCATCGCCGCATCGAATTACGCACTGGGCCACGACTTCGTTGACCTGCCCCCGGACCCGGCGGGGATGGTCGTCGGCTGGGTGGGCGACATCCTGTCTGAGCACGGCAACGAGCGCGTCGCCGACATCCGCGGCGCCCTGCAGCAGTCGATGGACAACAACGCCGCGGTGTTCCGTACCGAGGAGACGCTCAAGCAGGCGTTGACGGACATCCATGCGCTCAAGGAGCGTTACGCCCGAATCACGGTGCACGACAAGGGCAAACGCTACAACAGCGACCTGCTCGAGGCGATCGAGCTGGGCTTCCTGCTCGAGCTCGCCGAGGTGACGGTCGTGGGGGCTTTGAACCGCAAGGAGTCCCGCGGCGGGCATGCCCGCGAGGACTACCCCAACCGCGACGACACCAACTACATGCGCCACACCATGGCCTACAAGGTCCCAAGGGGTGGGAGCGAAGCGACTGGGGGGACGAACCGCGCCACCGACCTGCTCTCCGACATCCGGCTGGACTACAAGCCGGTGGTGCAGACGCGGTACGAACCGATGGAGCGCAAGTACTGATGACTATTGCCCCGGACGTCCAAACCACCGACGCGACCTTGCCGCCTGTGCCAGAAGGCGCGGTGATGGTGACGCTGAAAATCGCCCGGTTCAACCCGGAGAATCCCGACGCCGCGGGCTGGCAGAGCTTCCGTGTCCCGTGCCTGCCTAGCGACCGGCTGCTCAACCTGCTGCACTACGTGAAGTGGTATCTCGATGGCACGCTGACTTTCCGGCGGTCCTGCGCGCACGGCGTGTGCGGCTCCGACGCGATGCGAATCAACGGCGTGAACCGGCTGGCGTGCAAGGTGCTGATGCGC
>JBKOYU010000880.1:0-5838 GCA_046725575.1 Actinomycetota bacterium
TGGGGAGGTGGGCAATGGTCGAGAAACGGCGGGTTTCGGGAGCATGAGACTCACTCGAAATGTGATATCGCGGGTGATATCACGTTTGGGGAGGTGGGCATGGTCGAGAAACTGGCCGGGATCACGAGTCGGTGAACTCCGCGGGCCGTCGCTGCTGAAAGGCCCGAGTCCCCTCGCGGAAGTCGTTCGACTCGAGCAGCACCAACTGGCCCTGCTTCTCACGCTCGAGCGCGGCGTCCAGTTCCGTCAGCGTCGCTGCGTTGATCGCGTCCTTCGTCTTGCGCAGCGCGACCGCAGGCCCGGACACCAGCGTGGCCACCACCTTGGAAACCTCGGCGTCGAACTGATCGGCCGGATAGACCGCGGTCACCAGGCCCCACTCGAAAGCCTCGGCCGCCGGAATCCGCTCGGCCAGCAGCGCCATCCGCATGGCCCGGAGCCGGCCGACAGCCGCGGCGATCAACGCCGACGCCCCACCGTCGGGCATCAACCCGATCTTCGTGAACGCCAGCATGAAAAACGCCTTCTCCGATGCCAATACGACGTCAGACGCCAACGCCAGCGACGCGCCCACCCCGGCGCAAGGTCCCTGTACGACCGCGACCACCGGCTGCGGCAGGTTCACGATCGACCGAACCGCCCGGTTCGCCGCGTCAAGCACATCTGCCGGCGTGCCGCTCGCACCGGGTTTGGCGTGGTCCTCCTCGCTGATCCCCGCGCCTGACGAGAAGCCGCGACCGGCACCCCCAAGCCGCACCACCCTTACCCGCGGATCGCCCGCGGTCTGCTCCAGCGCGTCGGCTATCCCCTTGAGCATCGCCGCCGTCAACGAATTCAGGCTGTCTGGCCGGTTCAGCGTCACCGACAGCACGCCATCGCTTAGCGAGACTTTGAGGTCGTCGATGCTGGTGTACGCCTTGGTGCCGGGCTCGGTGGTTGTCATGGCTGCACCCTAGATCGGCTCCACTTGGTTATACAAGTAAGCTATGTCGGCGGTCGAACTAGGAGGGCGGTAGATCATGGCTGGACCACTGCACGGACTGCGCGTCGTTGAACTGGCTGGCATCGGCCCGGGGCCTCACGCCGCGATGCTGCTCGGCGACCTGGGCGCCGACGTCGACCGCGTCGAGCGTCCCGGCAAGGGGCCCGGGCCCGCGACCGAACCGGGGCGCGACTACCTGTTACGGAACCGGCGGTCGGTCGCTGCGAACCTCAAGACCGACGAGGGCCGCGACCTCGTGCTGCGGTTGATCGCCAAGGCCGATGTGCTCATCGAGGGTTTCCGCCCCGGCGTCACCGAGCGCCTCGGCCTCGGCCCGCAGGACTGCGCGAAGGTGAACGGGCGGCTGATCTACGCCCGCATGACCGGCTGGGGCCAGACCGGCCCGCGCAGCCAGCAGGCCGGCCATGACATCAACTACATCTCGCTCAACGGTGTGCTGCACGCGATCGGCCGCGCCGGCGAACGCCCCGTCCCGCCGCTCAACCTTGTCGGCGACTTCGGCGGTGGCTCAATGTTTCTCGTCGTCGGGATCCTGTCGGCGCTGTGGGAGCGGGAGCGCTCCGGCAACGGCCAGATCATCGACGCGGCCATGGTCGACGGCTCCAGCGCGCTCTCGACGATGATCTGGGCGTTCCGCGCGATGGGCATGTGGAGCGACGAGCGCGGAGTCAACATGCTCGACACCGGCGCGCCCTATTACGACACCTACACCTGCGCCGACGGCCGCTACGTCTCCGTCGGTGCCATCGAGCCGCAGTTCTTCGCCGAACTGCTCGACAAGCTCGGACTCGACGCCGCGGATCTGCCCGACCAGAACGACACGAGCCGCTGGCCCGAGCTGCGCGCCCGGCTCACCGAGGTGTTCGTGTCGCAGGACCGCGACCACTGGGCCAAGGTGTTCGCCGACAGCGACGCCTGTGTGGCGCCGGTGCTGTCGTTCGCCGAGGTCGAAAGCGAACCGCACAACAGCGAGCGCGACACCTTCTACCGCGAGAACGACTACTTGTTTCCAGCACCGGCGCCGCGGTTTTCGCGCACCATGCCGGCCAAGCCGAAGCCGCCGGGAGTGCCCGGCGCCGACACTGAAGCCGTCCTACGCGATTGGGTATAGAGAGGAACGCAATCAATGGAGATCAAAGACGCCGTAGCCGTCGTCACGGGTGGTGCATCCGGGCTCGGGCTGGCGACCACGAAGCGACTGCTGGACGCGGGCGCCCAGGTCGTCGTCCTCGACATTCGCGGCAAGGAGGCCGTCGCCGAGCTCGGTGACCGCGCCGTCTTCGCCGAGACCGACGTCACCAGCGAAGCCGCGGTGACCGCCGCGCTCGACACCGCCGAGTCGCTCGGCCCGGTCCGCATCGTGGTGAACTGCGCGGGCACCGGCAACGCGGTCAAGACGCTGAGTAAGGACGGGCCGTTCCCGCTCGACCAGTTCAAGAAGGTCGTCGAGATCAACCTGATCGGCACCTTCAACGTGATCCGGCTGGGCGCCGAGCGCATCGCCAAGACCGAGCCGGTCGGCGAGGAACGCGGCGTCATCATCAATACCGCCTCCGTTGCGGCGTTCGACGGCCAGATCGGGCAGGCCGCCTACTCCGCATCCAAGGGCGGGGTGGTCGGCATGACGCTGCCCATCGCCCGCGATTTGTCCCGAGACCTGATCCGCGTCGTCACGATTGCGCCGGGGCTGTTCGACACGCCGCTGCTGGCTGGGTTGCCCGAGCCGGCCAGGGAGTCGCTGGGCAAGCAGGTGCCGCACCCGTCGCGGCTGGGTAAGCCCGACGAGTACGGCGCTCTGGCCGTGCACATCGTCGAGAACCCGATGCTCAACGGTGAGGTGATCCGCCTCGACGGCGCGATCCGGATGGCGCCGCGATGAGCTTGACGACGAAGTTCACCGAGACGTTCGGGGTCGAGCACCCCATCGTGCAGGGCGGCGTGCAGTGGGTGGGGCGTGCGGAACTCGTTGCCGCCGTTGCCAATTCGGGTGCCTTGGGGTTCATCACCGCGCTGACCGTCTACGAGATCGGCGACCTGGACGCGGGCATCTAGTCGGTCGGCACGGCGATGGGCCTGATCAACGACATCGCGACGGTCGGCGACCTGGTGTCACGCATTGTCGAGGAGGCCGAGGAGCTGATCACCGGCCGGCTGGCCGACATGGTCGAGCCCGAGGCGGAAGAGAACGTGGCTTAGAAAACGGACATCGACGTAGGACCCGTACTGGGCAAACTGTCGTGGGTGAACGCGCGCCGCGAGGCGCGCGCCTACTCAGACTGCGGTGGGAAGGGTGTGCTCGTCGTCGAGCTGTTCCGAGGTGTCGCCCTCAACCAGGACATCGCCGTGGTAGAGCGCCTCGAAGTCAACCTTGATGACATCAGCACTGGTGTCGTCGATCCACATGTACTGGACAGTAACCATCACCATTAAGGATTCATTGAGTCACGATTCGGAAAATGGTGGCAATTCTTACCGCCGGGTAGGTTCACTAGCTACCAACGAGTAACCCACATCACGCCGGGCCCAGCTCGCGGGTCACTGGCCCACCGATGCCTACGCTGCCGGGGCGGTGAAGTGGATCGGGTTGGTCCCGTTCAGCAATATCCAGGTCAGCAGCGCCGTGGCAATCGCCACCACCAGCAGCCCCATCGCGATCCGGATCCCAAACCGCCAGCTTCCGAAGATCCTGGCGTCGACGGAGTAACCGCCTGCGCCGGTGAACAGCAGCGCAGCGGCGCCAACCGCAATCAGGAACGGGGCGTTGAACGGGTCCGACCAGAACGCGGTGGCCGAGACATTGACCGCCCACGCGTCGATCATCGCGGCGACGACAGCGCACGCGGCCAGTGGCGTCAGAAACCCCAGTAGCAGTCCTATCCCGCCGGCGGTTTCGGCCGCGGTCACCATGACTGCGGCGAACTTCGGCAGCCGCCAGCCACCGGATTCCATGAAGCCAACAGCGGTGCTGAAGTCGAAGGCTTTCCGGAGGCCGGCCTGAAGCATCGCAGCGCCGACTCCGACGCGCAGGATCAGCAGGCCAACATCGGATAAGGCCGTCGTACTCGGGGTAGTCACTTCAGTGGTCGCCATGATCGGCAGCTTATGCGGCTGTGAGAACGCTGGGAAAGCATGCCTCGTGAACGTCCAGCGGCCCCGCGACGTAGTTAGCGGTGGAGAGAGACTTTTGTTGACCGCCCTAACTTATCGTTGATAAGTTAGCGACGGTATCCAAGTTTGGAAGGACGCGACGTGCTGCAACGAATCGCACTGCTGGCCATCGCCGCGCCGCGCCGAATCATCGCGGTCGCGCTCCTTGTGATGGTGGCCTGCGGCATCTTCGGCATCCCTGTCGCCAAGCACCTATCCGCCGGCGGCTTCCAGGACCCGACATCGGAGTCCGCACAGGCGGTCAAGTTGCTTGTCGACAAGTTCGGCCAGGGCGACATGGAGCTTCTGATCAGCGTGACGTCGGATGACGGTGCGCAGAGCCCCACCGCCCGCTCCGTCGGGACAGATATCGCCGATCGGCTGAAGGCTTCGCCGTACGTGGCACAGGTGACGTCCGCGTGGACCGCGCCGGGGCCCGCCGCGCCGGCATTGATCAGTAAGGACGGCAAGACCGGGCTGGTCGTCGCGGGCATCACCGGCGGCGAGAGCGGTGCGCAGAAGCACGCCAAGGAGCTGACGGATCGGATCGTCCACGACCGTGACGGCGTCACCGTGCGCGCCGGCGGCGAGGCGATGACCTACGTCCAAGTCAACGGTCAGAGCGAAAAAGACTTGCTGACAATGGAATCCATCGCGATTCCGCTCAGCTTCGTCGTGCTGGTGTGGGTGTTCGGCGGCCTGATTTCCGCGGCGCTGCCGTTGGCGGTCGGCGGCTTCGCGATCCTGGGATCGATGGCGGTGCTGCGGGCCGTCACGCTGGTCACCGACGTGTCGATCTTCGCGCTCAACTTGACCGTCGCGATGGGCCTCGCGCTGGCCATCGACTACACGCTGCTGATCATCAGCAGATACCGCGACGAACTCGCCGACGGCGCCGACCGCCACCGCGCGCTGGTGCGCACCATGGCGACGGCGGGCCGGACCGTGCTGTTCTCGGCGATGACGGTCGCACTGTCGATGGTCGCGATGGTGCTCTTCCCGATGTACTTCCTGAAGTCGTTCGCCTACGCGGGCATCGCGGTGGTGGTGTTCGCAGCCGTCGCCGCGATCGTGGTGGCGCCGGCGGCGATCGCGCTGCTCGGCGACCGGCTGGATTCGCTGGACGCGCGCCGGCTTGCCCGCTGGGTCTTCCGCAGGCCCGATCCGGTGCGCAAGCCGATCGAGCGGACCTTCTGGTACCGGTCGACGAAATTCGTTATGCGCCGGGCGGTTCCGATCGGCGTCGCGATCGTTGCGCTGCTGCTGGTGCTCGGTGCGCCGTTCCTGGGCATCAAGTGGGGCTTCCCCGACGACCGGGTGCTGCCGCAGTCATTGTCGGCGCGCCAGGTCGGTGACGAGCTGCGCACCGACTTCGCCGTCGACTCCACCCGCAATGTCACGGTCGTCATTCCGGACACCAACGGCGTCACCCCTATCGACCTTGACCGCTACGCGTCGGCGCTGTCGCAGGTGCCCGATGTGTCGTCGGTGTCAGCGCAGGGTGGCACGTTCGTCGGCGGCAAGAACGCCGGGCCGCCCTCGGCAGCCACCGGATTGAAGGACGGCAGCGCGTTCCTGACGGTGGGCAGCACTGCACCGTTGTTCACCGATGCGTCGCAAACCCAGCTCGACCGGCTGCGCGCGGTGACGCCACCGTCGGGCCAACACGTGCAGCTGACGGGCGTGGC
>JBKOYU010000445.1:0-4554 GCA_046725575.1 Actinomycetota bacterium
GGATGGCCAGGTTGTTGGCCTCCAGGCACCACTGCGAGGGCCAGCTCTTGCCGACGGGCGTCAGGATGTCGAGCAGCAGGCCGATCGCATCCCTTTCTGCATCGGACTCGGCGCTGTGCTGCAGGTCGACGAGCTTCGCGCAGTAGAGCAGCAACGCCATCCCGCCTTCGACATAGGCCTTCTGCGCCAACAGCATTCGCTTGACGTCGGGATGTTCGATGATCGGCACCTGGGGTGTCGACGCGTCCTTGGCCAGCACCGGACGGCCCTGCGGCCGTTCGCGCGCATACTCCAGCGACTTGAGGTAGCCGGTGTAGCCCAGTGACACGGCGCCCATCCCGACGCCGAGGCGCGCCTCGTTCATCATGGTGAACATGTAGGCCAGCCCGCGGTGCGGCTCGCCGACCAGATGGCCCACCGCGCCGGGCTGGCCGCCGGGCGTGAACTTTCCCTCGCCGAAGTTCAGCACGGTGTTGGTGATGCCGCGTTGGCCCATCTTGTGGTTCAGCCCGGCAAGCACCACATCGTTGCGCTCACCGATGGAGCCGTCGGCATTGACGAGGAACTTGGGCACGACGAACAGAGAGATGCCCTTCGTGCCCGTCGGTCCGCCGGCGATCTTGGCGAGCACGAGGTTGACGATGTTCTCGGTGAGCTCGTGCTCGGCCCCCGAAATCCACATCTTGGATCCGAAGAGCCGATAGGTGCCGTCGTCCTGCGGCTCGGCACGGGTGAGGATGTCGGCGAGCGATGAGCCCGCCTGGGTCTCCGACAGGGCCATCGTGCCGGAGAACCGGCCGCTCAGCATCGGCTTGAGGAAGGCCTCGATCTGCTCCTCCGTGCCGAACTTGGCCAGCAGGTTGGCGTTGGCCATCGTCAGCATGAGGTAGCCCGTGGTGCTGACGTTGGCGGCGGAGAACCAGGCGAAGCCGGCTTCGGCCACGGTCGCGGGCAACTGCGCGCCGCCGAGGTTCTGGTCCATCCCCATGGCCATCAGGTCGGCATGGGCGAATGCGTCCCACGCCTCCTTGACCTCATCGATGACGGTGACCGTTTCTCCGTCGAAGCTCGGTTCGTTCGCGTCGCCCTTCTTGTTGTGAGGTGCGAAATATCGGGTGGCCAACTGCTCGCACAGCTCGAGGACCCCGTCGAACGTTTCGCGAGAGTGCTCGGCGAACCGCTCCCGCTTTGTCAGCTCGTCGACGCGCAGCCATTCGTAGAGCAGAAAGTCGAGATCGCGCCGCGATAGCAGGGTGGACTTCACGACTCCATCTTCGCCGAGACTGACCGGCAGATCGCGCAGATCGATTCGACGATCTGGCGGCAGTTTCGAGGACGACGGCGGCGGCGTATAGTTTGTTTAGTTTGTACTGAACGTTCTGTACGGAGGTTGCATGTCGCCGGAAGAGGCCGAGTTCGTCGACCGTCTCGGACTGTTTATGGAGCTGCTCGGCGGAACGCGCACCATGGGGCGGGTCTACGGCTGGCTGCTGATCTGCGATCCGCCGCATCAGTCGCTCACCGAGCTGGCGCAGACGCTGTCGGTCAGCAAGGCGTCAGTGAGCACCGTCGCCCGTCAACTCCAGGAGGGCGGCATGATCGAGCGGCTACCGAGCTCGACCCGCCAACATCTGTACCGCGTCACCCCAGGCGGGTTCGCAAGCGTGCTCAACACCCAGCTGTCGCGGATGAAGTTCGGCATCGACGCTGCGGACTTCGGGCTCTCGCTGCTGGACAAGTCACACACCGAACAGCGCGAGCGCCTCGACGACTTCCGCGACTTCTGTGAATTCTCCTCACAGGACTACCGCGACGAATTGATGCAGCGGTGGGTCGACTACCGCGCGAAGAGGAGGCAACAATGACGGTGACCAAGGTCGACTTCAGCGGTGTGTCGTGGAAGTCGGTGGAGTGGACGAATCTGGGCACCCTCTATCTGCGGGCATGCGAAAGCCGTTCGCCGCAATCGATTTTGGGCGACGACGCAGCCGCCGAGGCGGTGGACCGAATCGACTACGACTTCAAGCGCATGCACCGGGCCATGCAGCCTTGGGCCAACCAGTTCTTGGTCGCCTTGCGCGCCAGGAAGCTTGACGACTGGAGCGGCGCCTTCCTGCGTGGGCATCCGGATGCCGTCGTCCTGCATCTCGGTTGTGGCCTGGACACCCGGGCCTTCAGGCTCAACCCGCCGTCAACCGTGCAGTGGTTCGACCTCGACAAGCCGGGCGTGATCGATCTGCGGCGCAAGTTGTACGACGAGACCGACGCGTACCACATGATCGGCTCGTCGGTGACCGACCCCGGCTGGCTGGACCAGATACCGACCGGCCGCCCCACGCTCGTCGTCGCCGAAGGGCTTCTCATGTATCTCACCGAGCGTGAGGTCCGGGAGCTGCTTCAGCGCCTGACCGACCGATTCCCCAGCGGCGAAATGCTTTTCGACACGCTCTCTCCGACCGGGCCGCGGCTGTCGAAGATCTTCACCAAGGGAATCGTCAAATGGGGCATCGGTGATGCCCGCGATATGCAGCGCTGGGGTCTTGGGCTCCGGTTCCTCGAGCAGGCCTCCACAATGGCCGGCTACGAGTCGATTCCGTTCACACCGCAGCGCCTGCTGTACCGGCTGCTGTACGCGACGCCGGTGCGCAACTACGACGTGGTGAACCGCTTCGCGTTCTAGGTCGACTGCGCGGTGTCTTTGAGGTCGATGCCGAGCGGCGACTCGACCCGCACGGTTGCGTCGCGGATCAGGCCGCGCAACAGCGCGGTGCTGAACTCCTCGGCGATCTCCTGCGCGGTGCGCCGGCCCTGCGGTCGCAGCCACCGATAGGAGCCCAGCGTCATCCCGATGTAGCCCAGCGCCAGCACGTGTGAGTCGCAGTCGTAGAACTCGCCGCTGGCGATGCCGCGGTCGATGACGTCGCGCACGTGTTCGTAGACCTGGGTTTCCTTATCGCGGATGTAGGCCACCTGGTCCTCGGTGAACCACTCCGTGATGTAGGGGCCCTCCTGGAAGTACACCGCCGCGCGCTCGATGTTGCCTGCGATGCCGACCAGCAGCCGCCTCGTGAAGTGGTAGATCATCTCGCGCGCCGACGCCGTCGGGTCGTCGTGTAGCGCGTCGACCGTGAAGTCGGCAGCACCCTTGTAGATGTCGTAGAGAATCAGCGACTTGCTCGCGTAGTAGTGGTAGACCGTCGCCTTGTTCAGGCCGACCGCATCGGCCACGTCGTCCATCCGGGTGCCGTGATACCCCCGCGCGGCGAACAGCTTGGTCGCGACGGTCAACAGCTCCTCGCGGCGGGTCATCCCGTTTGTGGCGGCTTGATCGGTTGCTCTTCGCGCAAGCGGCTCATCGGTAGACATGGCGACTCACTATATGCAGGCCCGGACGGTGACGGGGCGTCAATCAACTGGTTGGCAGTTTAGATCTTCGGGCTGTCGCCGCCGTGGCGGCCGGTCTAGACTTCAGCGAGAACCAGCCGGTACGCGAGAGGGTGAGAACATGGATCCGAATCCGGACTATGACGCGAGCGACGAGATCGAGTACGGCTTCAACTGGTTCGCCTGGATCCTGCGGGGCGTGTATCCACCACCGGCGTATCCCCCGGTCTAAGCCCTAGGGCGTCGCAGCTTTAACCGCACGTCATACTTCCGCGCGCAACTCGGTGTATTCCGCTGAGCGGGCGTCGATGCCCAGCCAAATCACCCACAGGAAGAGGTAGGCCAGCGTTGGCCGGCGTAACCGCGGGCACCGTCGTGCGTGGTGGAGACGTCGAGGAATGCGGGCCACACCGCACCGGGGTAGGGCACGAACGTCTGATGCCAGATGCCGTCGATCCCTACGCAATCGAGCGACTCTGGCAGTTGACCCAAGGCAACGTGCTCTACCTCCGCAATATCGTCGAGTACGAAGCCACGCACAAACGTCTCACGTTGCGCGACGGCACCTGGCAGTGGAGCAACCAGCTCGTTGTGCCGCCGAGCCTGATCGAAACGGTCGAAGCCCGGATCGGGGATCTCCCGCCACCGGTGGCGGACGTCATCGACACCCTCGCCGTCGGCGAGCCCCTTGAACTCAATTCCCTGGCCAACATCACCAGCGCGGCGGCTATCGAGGAGGCGGACGTACGCGGCCTCATCATCGTCGAGCCGGTCGAGGGCGGCATGGAGGTACGGGTCGCGCACCCTCTATACGGCGAGGTCCGGAGAAACCGCGCCGCCTCAACGAGATTGCGCCGCCTGCGGGGTGCGGTCGCCACCGAGCTCGCCGCGGGTAAGCCCGACGGCGATGCCCGGCTATTGGTACGTAGAGCCGCCCTGACCCTGGATTCCGGCCTCAAGCCGGATCCCGATCTACTAGTGCGCGGCGCCGAACGCGCGATATGGCTGGGCGACTGGTTGTTGGCGAAACGGCTTTCCGCACGTCGGAAGGCATCACGCTGGCGCAAAATGGTCGCACCAGGGTCGCAACATCATTGGATTCTGCGGTGGTCCGGTTCGGCATCGGTGACAGTTACGTCCGTGCCCTGGTCTTGGCAGGCCGCATCCCGG
>JBKOYU010000500.1:0-6489 GCA_046725575.1 Actinomycetota bacterium
CATGTACCCGGCGGCGACCATTTCCTTCCGTGGACATTCCCCGAGATCGTCAACAGAAACGTGGCCGAATTCGTCAACGCAAGGGGTTGAGGGCCCCGAAGGGCCAGCATGACACGACCTTCGGCCGGTCCGCACGTCGGAGATCTCGAAGCCTGGCGGCTTCCTATCGTTATCTCAGGCCGAACTTCTAAAGTTGTTGTGCATCGCTGATGCTTCCGTTGACACGTTGTGTGATGGGTCGAGCCTGGATTACCCACAGACGGTCCGAGTCGATAGCCCATTCGATGTCCTGCGGCGCCCCAAACACCTGCTCGACTCGACGACCAAGTTGAACGAGATCCACTGCGTCCGCGTTCGTCAGAACGCTCGCGTCCGCAAGGTCTTTCGGTATCGGCAGAGTCGAACTCCCGCTGCGTCCAGGCGTGACGGAAGTCATCATCGTTTTCGCGGCGACCCGCCGGTCGATCACGGTTCCCGTCGTTCGGTCGATAACCATGCTGTCGGGGATAGTCAAGCCGTCGACAACGGATTCAGCCGTGCCGAAATTCGACTCGACATACATGTTGTCTGAGACTCCGCTCGGATGCCTGGTGAACAACACGCCTGATTTCGCCGGATAGATCTGACGTTGCAGGATCACCGCCATCGGGATCGCCAGTTCGGCGGGCACTGGCGCCATTTGCGCGCGATAACTAAGGACGCGCTCGTTGAAGCACGATGCCCAGATGTCCTTGATCCGAGCGGCCACGTTCACGAGACCGTCGACGGCGAGAAAGGACTCGAACTGCCCGGCAAACGAGGCCGCGGCGGCATCCTCCGATAGTGAGGACGACCGTACCGCAACGGGCGCAACGGAACTGCCTCGACCCACTGCCCTGAGTGCCTGTTCGATGGCACCCATCACCGGGTCCGAAATCGAGAGGTTCAAGATCGCGGCCCTGATTTCCCCAGCGGAGGTGGGACGGTCGGCGGTGACCGCCGACGGGAGAGTCGGTGTGGACTCGCCGGACAATGCCAACGCTGCCGCGGCGGTCGTCAGGACCGCAAATTCAGGTACCGGCAGGTCCGCACGGCGCATGCGGAGCAGATTCGCGGCCTTTCGGCCGATGAGCTGCAGCTTTGTCTCGCCTGCATCGGCGGTGATCAGGAGAGACATAGCGACGAAGGTTACCCGTAGCGAGATCCCTGCGCGCCGGAACGGCGCACGGCCAAGCGCGATTTGCTGCGTCTGGGTGATCGCTGGGGCCAACAAGCCTTCGCCGTGCAATCGCGCGATGGCCCTTAGCCATTCAGTCGGTGGGGAAAGGACAGAGACGTATCGGTCGTGGTGAACTGCCACACGATCAGAAGGGCGGCTATGGGCAGCAGGCCGCGCAGCGCTGCGGGGCGCGTTGGGTGGACTGCACTGCGACGGCTTGCGGTGTGGCCGGAATTCGCGGGACTGCCGGGAAGTGCGAGGCGAACCATGCGCCGCAGCCCCGCGTTGAGCAGGAAGCCGACGAGTCCGCAGACGAGCGCATAGGCCCACATGCGTGCGGGTGCAAGCGCATTCAGCGACTCGATGAGCCCGCCGCCGAGTCCCCGCGGGTACATGACATTTCGGCGACGATCGCAACGAGCAGCCCGATCACGGCGGCAAGCCGTGCGCCGACCAACCACGCCGGCGCCGCCGCTGGTATCACGATCTTGCGCACGGTCGTCACGGACGGGAAGTGCAGACTTCTTTCAAGATCGGGCGTGGACCGTCGGCAGCAGGAAGCCGGACATCGACCGCGTCGACCTTGTACAGAATGCAGCTCACGGGCCCTGCCACACCAGCGATTTCACGTCGGGGTCAGTCGTGGTCGAACCGACGACTTTCGAGATTGTGATGTACGGCGCCAGCTCCTGCGGCGTTATCTCGACCGACCAGTCAGGAAGGGGGGCCCGCTGCGCGACCTCACCGGGAATCTCGAGCCATTCTTGCATCATCACGCGTGCGTCGGATTCGTTGCCGTTGAGGAAGGCGATTGCCTCGGTGAGCGATTTAGGCCACGCCACAATCGTTTCGGGCTGCTCGCGCGCGACGGTCCGCGACGTGTCCCACACCGACATCATTGCGGTCTCGACCGCGCCGCCGCTCGCATCCCGCACCGCCTCCACGACGACGTCATCGTGCAACCGAAAGCTGCGCGCCGCGATGGCGGAACTGAAGGGTATCGTCGCGACGACGGCGTCGACGCGGCCCGCCTCCAGCTGATCGCCCATTGTGGGGAAGGGTGTCTGGACGAACTTGACGTCGTCGTGCGCCACGCCGTTGCGGCTCAACAGGTACACGGTCGCGTCGATGAGTATCCCGGTCGACGAGGGCACGCGATGGTCTTGCCCTTGAGCTGCCCCAGCGATTCGATCGCGGGATCCTTGGTGATCCACACGGCGTTGGGCCGCTGAGCTGATGACCGCTGAAGGCTCGAAATAATCTGCAGGTCAAGACCTTTCTCGGCGCCGATCATGACGAGCGTCGGGAGGCTCATCACGATGTCGTACTGGCCCTTGGCCAGTGCGGCCATGAACACCGGCAAGTCGGTGCCCTCGGACAATTCGACTCGCAGACGGTTGCGCTCGAAGATGCCCTTCGCCACGGCCGCGTGCGCAGGCAGCGTGCTGCCGCTGGGGAACATCGCGACCCGCACCGCGGTCAGCCGCTCGTTGGTCTGCGACGCCGCGTCAGTGCCGCAACCCCCGACCACAAGTGCAAGGCACGCAAGCACATTCGCCAACAGACGAACCAGCTTCTTGCGTCGCATCAGCGCTGGCCCCTTCCGTGGTCCATGAGCTCGAACGTTATGCCAGTTCCCGCCGTCCCCACACGGAAATCAGTGCCATCGACGCGGGATAGAAACAATCAGGACGCTCCAGAATGGCGCCGTAACGCTCGAGTTCCGCGGCATCCATCAATCCCATCTCGAGCATCGCACCACCGAGCTGTTCGATATTGGCCTTGCAGAGTCCGACGACTGCGTCGGTGCGATACGGGACGAAGTAGCCCTCCGCACCTAACTCAGCCAGGCGCAAGGCGCCCAGATATCTGGGTAGCTCTTGTGCGAACGTCGGATCGCCGCCCCGGCTGCGAACCACCTCCCTGGTTGCCCGCCGTGCCTTCCTGGCCAGCGCGACATCGGGCTCGTCGGGCCGGTCCCAGGCCTCGGTGATCGGGGGCGTCAGCTCCTCGACCAAGAGCCATCCGTTTGGTTTCAGCGCGGCGATCATCCGCTTCAACGCTGTGTGCCGCTCGGGAACGAATGTCAGCACGGACCTGGTGTGGACCACGTCGAAGGCCGCCTCGGGCAGTGGATCGACGCCGATGTCGTGGCGACGCGATTCGACGTTGGCCGGCATCGCGTTCGCGATCCAGTCTGTGTTGATGTCGGTCGCTACCACCTGGCCTCCTGCGCCAACCCGCTCGCTCATGAAGCGCGCGATCGACCCGCCGCCGGCGCCGACCTCCAGACAGCGCCAGCCGGCGCCGATCCCGAACCCGTCCAGGTGGCGGCACGTCACCTCGTCGTAAAGAGCGGACAGGTGCACGAAGCGATCTCCGGCCTGCGACGAAGCATTGTCGAAGGGATAGTGCGACGATGTCGCGGCGGAATTCACAGCCGGTTCACCATCGAGGTGCTCTCATGTAGAAGATGGTCTAACGAACCAGGGGACAGCGACAGAGTTGATGCCCGAAGAGTCGGCCGAAGTCTTTTCTTCAGGTGAGCAGCCCTTACTTTTTGATCGTGAGGACGACCTCGCAGCGCTCGACGCTGCGCTGACCGAAGCCGCTGCCGGCACCGGCGGCGTGGTGCTGATCGAGGGCCCCGCGGGTATCGGGAAGACCGTGTTGCTGGAGGCGATGCGCCGTCGCGCCTGCGCATCGAACATGACCGTGCTGTCCGCCCGCGGCGGGGAACTGGAGCGCGGATTCGGTTTCGGTATCGTCCGCCAACAGCTCGAAGCGGCGGTGCTCGGTGCCGACGCCGCCGAACGCGATCGGTTGTTGGCGGGCGCGGCCCGGCTGGCCGAGCCGGTGTTCACCGATGTCTCGGCGGCCGAGGACACCGGTGACGTCGCGTTCGCCACCCTGCACGGCCTGTACTGGCTGGTGGTCAACCTGGCCGATCGTGCGCCGCTGCTACTGGCGATCGATGACGCCCAGTGGGCCGATGAGCCATCGTTGCGATTCCTCCTACACCTCGCGCACCGGTTGGCCGGCCTGCCCGTCGTCGTCGCGCTGACCGTGCGAACGGGTGCCGACCGGCACCGGCACGACCTGGAGTCGCTGATGCTGGAAGCGCGCCCGCCGGTGCTTCGGCCGCGCCCGCTCGGTGAGTCGGCGGTGGCCCAGATGGTCCGGGCCAGTCTCGGCGATGACGCCAGCACCCAGTTGTGCCATGCGTGCGCGGAGGCGACGGGTGGTAACCCATTCCTGCTCTCGGAACTACTCGGCGAGTTCCGCCGCAACGCGCGCCCGGCCAATGCGATCGACCCGCAGGCGGTCAACAGGCTGGCGCCGGAACGCATCGCCGGGGCCGTGCTGCTACGCGTCAGCCGACTCGACCCGCAGGCACCCGCGCTGGCGCAGGCGGTCGCGGTGTTGGGCGAGCAGGCCCGCCTGACGATGTGTGCCGAGCTGGCCGGATTGGATGTCAGGAAGGCGAGCACGTTGTCCGCCGGCCTGGTCGACCTCGCGGTTCTCGTCGGTGGGGAGCCGCTGCGATTTGTCCATCCGATCGTGCGAACCGCGATCTACAACGATTTATCCGCCACCGAACAGGCCGATCTGCACGCGCGTGCGGCGAAGCTGCTGGCGGACCAGCGGGCCGACCCTGGTGCGATCGCGGTGCATCTGATCGCCACGCCGCCGACCGGGGACAACAACGTAGTCGCGATGCTGCGTGACGCGGCGCGGTCCGCACTTGCAGGCGGCGCACCCGACACCGCCGTGGTGCAGCTGCGCCGTGCGCTGGACGAACCACCTGACACGGCCGATCGGCCATCGGTCTTGTTCGAGCTTGGAAACGCCGAACACGAGATCGGCGACCCCGTCGCGCCGGCTCACCTTCGGGAAGCGGGCGAAACCGCGAAGGATCCACTCATTCGCGCGCGCGCACTGATCGCACTGGCGTGGACCACGCATCCGAACCCGCCCAGACAACGCGAGCAGCTGCCGCTCTATGAGTGGGCTGCCGAAGAAGTCCGGCCCTATGACCGTGAGCTCGCACTCCAACTGGACGCGGCGAGGCTGGGCGCTTTGATGCTCAATCCAGACCTGCCGGTCAAGTTCGAAGACGAAGCCGACCGAGTCGCCGACCTGCCCGCGTTGACCGCGGCCGAGTGTCTGCTGCGCTCGTTTGTGGCCCGGCGGGCGCTCGAGGGTGGCCCCATCGCAATCGCTGGCGATTTGGCCGAAGTGGCCGCGGCGCATCCCGCACTGGTCAGCCAGGGCGGCCATCCGTTGTGGCGCACAAACGTCACGATCTGCTTGGTGGAGGCCGAACGCTACGAGGTCGCGGAGCACATCCTTTCTCGAGCGGTGCGGCACGCCGAGCGCAACGGCTCGCTGCAGTGGTTTTCCCGGGCACTCTGGCTCCGGGGTCTGGCCCGGCACCGCCGCGGCGACCTGCGCGGCGCGGAAGCCGACGCCCGCGCGTCGGTTGACATCCTGGGGACCAGGGACTACACGAAGACGCCCGGACTCTGTGTGGTGGTCGACTCACTTGCAGACCAGGGACGTGTCAACGAGGGCGAAGCCCTGCTCGGCGAGCACGGCATGGACGGCGAGCTGGCGTCGAATTTGTTCTCTGTGTTGCCGTTGCTGGCGCGGGGGCGGCTTCGCGCCGCTGCCGGCAACGACGTGCAGGCGCGCGCGGATCTCGAAGAAGCGTTGCGCTGGATCAGATTCAGCCGTGGACTTTGGCCGCAGGCGTCGGATGCCTGCGTGGCGCTCGTTCCCGTGCTGCGCAATCTCGGCGACGACGCGGCCGCCCACGCTGCCGTCGAACAAGCGACGCAGGCTGCGACGGTCGCCCAGTCTCGGCGCCGGCTCGGCGGTGCGCTGCGGGTCGCCGGTCTGCTCGAGGGCGGTAATCGCGGTCTGGAACTGCTTCGTCAGGCGGCCGACACGTTGGCCGATTCGCCGACGCTCCTATGGCGGGCGCACGCCTTCGTCGACCTGGGTACCGCGCTGCGGCGCGACGGGCAGGCCGTCTCGGCGCGGCCCATCCTTCGCGACGGCATGGAGCTTGCGCATCGATGCGGCGCCACGCCGCTGGCCGACAGGGCCGAAGAACAGCTGCGCGCCGCGGGCGGCCGTCCGCGCCGACGGGCAGGAGTGGGCGCTGACGCGTTGACCGCCAGTGAGCGGCGAGTCGCCGAACTGGCGGCCGAAGGGGCCAGCAATAAGGAGATCGCGCAGTCGCTGTTCGTCACCCTGCGAACGGTAGAGATGCATCTGTCCAACGC
>JBKOYU010000199.1:0-2959 GCA_046725575.1 Actinomycetota bacterium
TAGCCGTACCGGCTCAGCGAGGCGATGGCCTCGTCCTGGCTGAGCGGTTCGCCCACCTTGTGGACTTCGGGGATGGTCGTCATGTCGACGCTCCTTGCTTGCTCGTTGCGGCTTCGGCGCGGGCTGTGCGCCGAAGGGGTGCTGGCTCGTGCGTGTTCTTCTCGTTGAGCGGGACGTGCGTCGTGCACGCGCAGTCGCCGTTGACGATCGTCGCCAGCCGCTGCACGTGGGTGCCCAGGATCTCGGCGAACGCCTCCCGCTCGGTCTCGCACAGCTCGGGGAACTCCTCCGCAACATGGGACACCGGGCAGTGGTGCTGGCACAGCTGGATGCCGTGGATCGGCCCGCTCACCGGTGTCGTGGTGGTCGCATAGCCGGCCTTGGTCAGCGCCGCCGCCACCCTGTCGGCCTTGGCTTCAACGTCACTGGACCCTTCGCTTACTCCCGACAGGATGCTGTCGATACGTCGCCGTGCGAATGTGCGGACGGCGTCGTCGCCACCGATCTCCCGCAGCTGCCGCATCGCGGCCACCGCAAGGTCGTCGTAGGTGTGCTGCAGCTTGGCCCTGCCTTCGGCCGTCAGCCGGTATCGCTTGGCAGGCCGTCCGCGTCCGTGGTGCTGCCAGGCCGCCGCGGCGCTGGACTGCGCGTCGCCGGCGTCCAGCAGCGCATCCAAGTGCCTGCGAACGCCGGCGGCGGAGATGCCGAGCCGGTCGCCGATCTCACCGGCGGTGATGGGTCCGGATTCCAGCAAGAGCTGGACGATCGCGCCACGCGTGTGGCGATCTGCGCTGGAAGTCGCCGACTTCGCGGCTCCAGTGCTAGATGTCGCCGCCTTCGCGACTCCGACCTCCGGACGGAATTTCACAACACTATTGTGACGGAATTCCGGAGCCCGGTAAAGCAAGGGTGCCCTCAGGGTGACGGGAACCATACAGACGGCCGCTACGCTGCTGTGGTGGCGCTCCGCCTGCGGTCCCTCAGCACGTCGATTGCCGGATGGCATGGCGATGAACGGGCCGTCGGCTCCCCGCTGAACGACGCCGAGCTCATCGCGTTTCGGCGGACACGCCTGTTCGGTGCCACCGGCACGGTGTTGATGGCCATCGGCGCATTGGGCGTCGGAGCTCGCCCAGTAGTACAGGACCCGACGTTCGGGGTGCGGCTGCTGAATCTGCCGTCCCGGATCCAGACGGTGTCGCTGACCATGACCACCACCGGCGCGGTGATGATGGCGCTGGCGTGGCTGATGCTCGGCCGGTTCACGCTCGGCGACCGGCGCATGACGCGCAGCCAGCTGGACCGCACGCTGCTGCTGTGGGTGCTGCCGCTGCTCACCGCGCCGCCGATGTACAGCAGGGACGTCTACTCCTATCTGGCGCAGAGCGAGATCTCATTGCAGGGCCTCAACCCGTATCGCGTCGGCCCCGCGCCCGGACTCGGCCTCGACCACGTGTTCACGCTGTCGGTGCCGAACATGTGGCGCGACACGCCGGCGCCGTACGGTCCGCTGTTCCTGTGGATCGGTCAGGGCATCTCGGCGCTGACGGGAGAAAACATCGTCGCGGCGGTGCTGTGCCATCGGCTGGTGGTGCTGCTCGGCGTGGGCCTCATCGTGTGGGCGACGCCGCGGTTGGCCCGCCGCTGCGGGGTCGCCGAGGTGAGTGCGATGTGGCTGGGTGCGGCGAACCCGCTGCTGATCATGCATCTGGTCGCGGGCATCCACAACGAGGCGCTGATGCTGGGTCTGATGCTCGCAGGTACTGAGTTCGCCCTGCGCGGGGTCGGAGCCGCAACGGCGGCGACATCGAGCACGGCTGCTGCTCCACCTGTCCCGAAACCCGTTGCCTGGCCGCATGGCCGGGACGACTGGGCACGGTGGCTACCACTGGCGAACCTTCTCCTCGGCATTGTGCTGATCACGCTGTCCTCACAGGTCAAGCTGCCGTCTCTGCTCGCCCTCGGCTTCGTGGCGATAGCGCTGGCCTACCGCTGGGGCGCCACGGTCAAGGCGCTCGTGACCGCAGGCGGGTCGTTGACCGCCGTCTCGTTGGCGGTGATGGCACTCATCGGCTGGGCCAGCGGCCTCGGGTTCGGCTGGCTTTACACCCTCGGCACCGCCAACGTCGTCCGCAGCTGGATGTCGCTGCCCACGTTGTTGGCGCTCGGCACCGGGCAGGTCGGCATCCTGCTCGGGTTGGGCGACCACACGACGGCTGTGCTCGGGCTGACCCGTGCGATCGGCGTGTTCACCATCGCGATCGTCGTGACGTTCCTGCTGCTGGCGGTGCTGCGTGGGCGACTGCATCCGGTGGGTGGGCTGGGCGTCGCGCTCGGCATGACCGTGCTGCTCTTCCCGGTGGTTCAGCCGTGGTACGTACTGTGGGCCGTGATCCCGCTCGCTGCCTGGGCCACGCGGCCTGCGTTCCGCACCACGACCATCGTCGTCACCCTCGTGGTCGGCATCTTCGGCCCGACGGCCAATGGTGACCGGTTCACGCTGTTCCAGATTCTGCTCGCGGTCGTGGCGAGCACGGTGATCGTGCTCATCCTCATGGGCCTGACCTACTACCGCCTGCCGTGGCGCAAGCTGCCCGACCCCGGCGGCATCCGGGTGGCGGAGCCTCCCATCATCGAACCGTCAATACCGGCGCCGCAGCCTGCCAAGCCCGGCGCTTACGCTGAATCCCCGTGAGCTCCGACTTCCGTGCCGTCGGCTCCTCGCGCGAGCGCTCGTCGGCCGTCCCCGTGCGTCTGCGCGGGGTCAGCAAGCGGTACGGGTCAACGACTGCCGTCTCCGAACTCGATCTCGACGTCGACGCTGCGGAAGTGCTCGCGCTGCTCGGCCCCAACGGCGCGGGCAAGACCACCACGGTCGAAATGTGCGAGGGCTTCATCAAGCCCGACGCGGGCAGCATCGAGATCCTCGGACTGGACCCCGTCGCCGACAACGCCCGCG
>JBKOYU010000630.1:0-1748 GCA_046725575.1 Actinomycetota bacterium
TTCATGCACGGGACGATCCACTGTTGTGGTCATCGGTCACCTCTTCGCCGCGTAGTTACGGAATGCGTTGTTGGCGATCACCGCGAACAGCAGCATCGCGCCCAGGAAGAACTTGAACCAGTCGGGGTTCCAGCCCGCGTAGACGATGCCCTGGTTCACCATGCCGAAGATGAACGCGCCGATCGCGGTGCCGTAGCCACCGGTGAGCAAGCAGCCACCAATGACCGCGGCGATGATGTAGAGGAATTCGTTGCCGACGCCCTGCCCCGACTGCACCGTGTTGAACGCGAAGAGCAGATGCATGCCCACGAACCAGGCGCAGAAGCCGACGAACATGAACATGCCGATCTTCACCTTGTTCACCGGAACACCGACAGCGCGGGCGCTCTCCTGGTCGCCGCCGACGGCGAAGATCCAGTTGCCGACCTTCGTCTTGAACAGCACGTAGGTCGCGACGGCGGTGAACACAAGCCACCACAGCACGGTGATCCGAATCGAAACGCCGGCAATGGTGAATGACGACGAGAACACCTTCTGCGCCGAATCCCAGCCAGCCATGTCGGACACGCTCGGCGTCGCCACCTGACCCGAGATCAGTTTGGTGACAGCCAGGTTGATGCCGGTGAGCATCAGGAAGCTGCTCAGCGTGATCAAGAAGCTTGGAATCTTCGTCCTCATCACCAGGTAGCCGTTGAGGAAGCCGACCCCGAGCGCGAGGATGAGCGCCAGCCCGCCACCCGCCCACAGGTTGAGGTGCAAGTTGTAGGCCAGCATCGAGGCGGCCAGCGAACTGAATGTCACTGCCACACCGGCTGACAGGTCGAATTCACCGCCGATCATCAACAGCGCGACCGCGCAGGCCATGATCCCGATAGTGGAGCTGGCGTAGAGCACGGTGGCCAGCGCCTCGGGGCTACGGAAGGGCGTAGCCACTATCGCGAAGAAGATGAAGATCGCGACACCGCCGATCAGTGCACCCATCTCGGGGCGAATCAGCAAGCGCTGGACACGGTTCCGTTCCTTGACGCGTTCATCGTGAACGACCTTATGGGTGGAAAGGTCGGGCTCAGCCTGTGTAGTCATCAGCGGGTTCCGTTCTTTGCGTACTCGGCAACAGCGTCGACGTTGGACTTGTCGATGAAGGCGGGACCGGTCAACGTCGGCTGTCCGCCGCCGATCACGTTGCCGTTGTTCAAATACAGCCACAGCGAGTCGACGGACAAATAGCCCTGCAGGTACGGCTGCTGGTCCACGGCCCACTGCACATCACCGTTCTTGATTGCATCAACCAAGGCGGCGTTGGTGTCAAAGGTGGCGACCCTGGCCGAGCTGCCCGCGTTCTTCACCGACTGCACCGCGGCCAGGGCGAACGGGGCACCCAGCGCCAGCACGGTGTCGACGCTCGGATCCTGTTGCAGTTTGGCGGTGATCGTGGACTCCACCGACGGCATGTCCTTGCCGTTGACATTGAGGATCTCGACCGCAGGGAAGGTGTTCTTCACCCCGGCGCAGCGGGCTTCGAGGTCGACGTGGCCCTGCTCCTGGATCACACAGATCACCTTCGTGGCGCCCTCTTTCTTCAGACGGTCACCGGCGGCCTGCCCGGCGATGTAGCCGTCCTGGCCGAAGTACTCCTTGACACCCATGGGCTGCCAGGCATCAGCGCCGGCGTTGAACGCCACCACGGGAATGCCCTTGGCCTCGGCGGCCTGTACCGCCGCGCGCATCGCGTCGGGCTTGGCCAGCGT
>JBKOYU010000839.1:0-2268 GCA_046725575.1 Actinomycetota bacterium
CTACCCGCCCGTCTGACCGGCGGGGTTGGGGCCAGTTGGCCTTATTGATAGGCGTAGAAGCCGGCCTCGGCGATGCGCCTGCGTTCCTCGGCGCTGACGTCGATATCGGCCGGAGAGAGCAGGAAGACCTTGGTGGCGACCTTGTCGAACGAACCACGCAGCGCGAAAGCCAGCCCGGCCGCGAAGGCGACCAGCCGCTTGGCGTCGGCGTTGTCCATGGACACCAGGTCCATGATCACCGGGGTGCCGTCGCGGAAGCGTTCGCCGATGGTGCGGGCCTCGCTGTAGTCCTTGGGGCGCAGCGTAGTGATCTTCGACAGCGGGCTGCCGGCGTCGAAGAGCTCCGCCATCCGCCGCGGATCCATGGCAAGCGCGCCGCGGGTTGAGCCGCGCAGGGCGCTGAACCGGGGAGCGGGCCGGTCGAAGTCCCGTGGGCCGCGAAGCCTCGATTCGAAACGGTCCTCGTCGCGGTAGCCGCCGCGGTACCCGGCAGGTGGTTCGTCGTAGTCACGGCCCTCGTAGCGAGGGCCATAACCGTCGTCGTCGAAGTCGCGCGACCCGCGCGAGTAGCCACGCGAGGGAGCGCGGTCGTCGTCCTCGTAGTACTCGTCGTCGTAGTCCTCCATCGGCGCCATACCGAAGTAGGCCTTGACCCTGTGCAGTGTGCTCATCGCCGGACCCTTCTAGTGACCTTTGGCTCTGGTGTCTGTGATGAAGATGTGACTGGAGTGACTACTTAGGGTGACGTTAGCGGTCGTTGCCCCATTAGCGCGGTACCGACACGCACACATGTCGAACCGTGTTTGACCGCGCTCTCGAGGTCGTTGGACATCCCCGCCGACAGCCCGATGGGCTGCTCGTAGGCCTTCTGCACCCGCTCCTTCTCTTCCTGCAGCCGCGCGAAGGCTTCGTCCGGATCGGCATCCAGCGGCGGGATGGCCATCAGCCCGACGAACTCCAACCCGCCCGCGGCCGCAATGGCCGCGCACAGCTCGTCCACCGAATCCGGGCGGCCGATGTCCACCCCACCCCTTGAAACGTCGCCGTCGAGACTGAGCTGGAGGTAGACCCGCAGCGGCTCGGTCCTGCGGCCTTGCTCCAACACGTCGGTGGCTGCCCGGTCCAGCGCGCCGATCAGCTTGGCGCTATCGACCGAGTGTGCCGCGTACGCCCAGCCCGCGATCGACCGTGCCTTGTTGCGCTGAATCCGCCCTACCATGTGCCAGCGAATCGGCTCAGCACCCAATACGGCACCGACTTCCGCGCTTTTATTCGATGCTTCCTGTTCGCGGGACTCGCCAAATTCCAGACACCCTAAACGTCGCAAAATAAGCACATCGCTAGCCGGAAAGAATTTCGTAATGGGTAGTAATTCAATTTCATTTGGATTGCGATCGGCGGCCTCCGCGGCACGAGCCAGGCGAGCCCGAACGGCCGCAAGCGCGTCGGCCAGTTCACGTTCCCGGGTACTCGCCACGGTGCTCCTCAGGGGGTTCATTCCATCCACACCAACGACGCCAGCCGTCCGGTGGGGGCATCGCGGCGATGGCTGAACAGGTTGCGGTCGTCGACGGTGCAGCGGGGGTCCACGTCGATGGCCGTGATGCCCAAATCCGTTAGTTGCCTAGCGATTCCGGCCCGCAGATCCAACCCGGGGGTGCCACGCGAAGTCGTCGTGCGACTGCCTGGCAGCGATGCCTCGACCTCCGCGGCCATCTCCTCGGGCACTTCGTAGTTGCGTCCACTGACCGCCGGGCCCAACAGCGCGGAGATGTCGTCGGGGCGTGCGCCGGCTCGCAGCATTGCTTCCACGGTCCTGGCGACGATGCCCTTCTGCGCGCCGACCCGGCCTGCATGAACAGCGGCCACCACGCCAGCGCGTGCGTCGCCCATTAAAACAGGAACACAATCTGCGGTTACCACCGCCAAAGCCAATCGTGGCGTGGTAGTGACCAATGCGTCGGTTTTGTCGACGGCGCCCTTCACCGGCCCATCGACTTCCACCACGTGATCGCCGTGCACCTGGTTCATCCACACCACCCCGTGCTCGCCCAATCCGAGCGCGGCCGTGAGCCGCTTGCGGTTGGCGGCGACCGCCGCCGGATCGTCGCCGACATGGTCGCCGAGATTGAAGGTGTCGAACGGCGGCGCCGAGACGCCGCCGGCGCGGGTGGTGGTCACGCGACGGATACGAACGTTCACTCGCCCAGTATCCGAGAGCGGTTCAGTGGCGCATGAAGGGCGGCACGTCGACGTCGTCATCGGATA
>JBKOYU010000050.1:0-1585 GCA_046725575.1 Actinomycetota bacterium
CGGCATTGATGCGGATCCTGCTGCTCGGCGGCACTGCTGAGGCGCGTGCCCTCGCCGCGCGACTTCATCCGGACGTCGATGTGATCAGCTCACTCGCGGGCCGGGTACCGGAGCCCGCGCTGCCGGTGGGCGAGGTGCGCATCGGCGGGTTCGGCGGTGTCGAGGGGATGCGGCAGTGGCTGGTCGAATTCAAGGTCGACGCCGTCGTCGACGCCACCCATCCGTACGCCGCCACGATCACAGCCCACGCAGCGGCCGTGTGCGGCGAGCTGGGGCTGCCGCATGTGGTGCTGGCCCGCCCCGCCTGGGACCCCGGTGATGCGATCGTCGTGGGCTCCGACGTCGAGGCGGCAAAAACCGTTGCCGCCGAGCGGTATTCGCGTGTGTTCCTGACCACCGGGCGATCGGGCACGGCGGCCTTCGTCGACATCGACGCTTGGTTTCTGATCCGTGCCGTCACCGCCCCGGACGCGGACACCCTGCCTCGCCGCCACCAACTCGTGTTGTCGCGCGGGCCGTACCACTACGACGACGAGCTCGCCTTGCTACGCGACCACCACATCGATGCTCTGGTGACCAAGAACAGCGGGGGAGCGATGACGCGACCCAAACTGGATGCCGCGGCGGCGCTTGGCATCCCGGTGGTGATGGTGGAACGTCCGCAACTGCCACCGAACCTGGTCACGGTGCCTACCGTCGACGACGCGGCCGACTGGGTCAGATCGACTGGTAGGTGTTGATCAGGTCGAGCGTTTCCAGCTCCCGAATCGCCCGGCAGCCACGGTGCAGCATCGTCAGAATCATCTCGTCGCCGCGCTCGGTGGATGCGGCGAAGGCGAAGCCAAGTCCGGTGATCACGGCGCCTGTATGACGCCGAGACGGTAGTCGCGCCAACAGGTGTCGGCGTCATAACCCGTCACGCCGTAACCCAACAGAGCCTCGTGATACCGGCCGACTAGGTCTTGCTCGATTTCCGCCCGCACCTCGGGCGCGAGGCTGGTCGCGGTGAAATACGCCAGGTCCCTGGCCGGCAGGCCGACCCCCATCGTCTGCCAATCGACCACCGTGATGCGTGTGCGGTGGGGATCGAACAGCATGTTGTCCGCCGATAGTCACCGTGCATCAGCGCGAACCGTTTCGGCTCGGTCATCAGCCACGGCGTCACCATTCCCATTGCGGCAGTGAGAGTTTCCTTGTCTTCGGCGCTCATGCGCGCCCCGAGTTTGTCGATCGTGATGTCGCTGTAGAAACACGGCGGCACCGGGATCCGGACTTTGTCGGCGACGTCGGTGTAGAACTCGACCTCGGAGAGGTAACCGAGCGCCACGCGTTCCCAGACGGTGTCGTCCTGGGCGGGCAGCTTGATCGCAAACGAGGCCGGCAGATCACCGTCCGTCGCGTACGTCGCGGACACGCGATAGGTGGCGCCGGTCTGCCCGGTGCCGATCGGGGAGACGTCGACGTCTTTCACGTCGACTGCGAGTACAGCGGACAGCCACTCGCTGGTCACATCGTCGGGGTGACGCGGTATCGGCACGACGGAGGCCATCCGCGGGACATTAATGCGCCGTGACAAAACCTGTCA
>JBKOYU010000476.1:0-3851 GCA_046725575.1 Actinomycetota bacterium
GCTCGGCGAGCTAGTTCAAACCACACGCGGGGAGTAGATCACCCACCCACCGACGCGATGCCCCAACGTTATGTAGCCACACTTCGCGGGCGTCAGCGGTTGTCAGGTAGGTCGCTCTGAAGCCAGCGCTGACAATTTATCGGTCTTGTTGTCAGTGGTTGGCCGTAGCGTCCCGCATCGTGCTGGATGCCCCCTCGTATCGCTTGGATACAGCGATTCGCCCCGACTCGGGTGAACCGCGGTTTGTCGTCGTTGACGCGGACGGATTCCTGCATCCTGAGGCGACGGCGTGGTTGCAGTTTCTGACTGACGTCGGCAGGTCGCCGAACACCGTCCGCGATTACGGCCGCCGAGTGGCGTGGTATCTGTCGTGGTGCGCGCTGACGATGGACTGGCGCAAGGCCACGCTGAGTCACCTGGCGTTGTGGCGCCGCGCGGTCGCTGCCTCACCTGTGTCGAAAACCAATGGCAACAGCGGTTTTCGTAGCGAAAGCACCGTGGGGTTGTGGATGTTAGCGGTGCGGTCCTTCTACGAATGGGCGGACGCACATTCCCTAATGGCCACCGATGTGGCGTCACGGATGACGGAACTGAAGTACTTCGCCCCGGGCACCGCCGGAGGGGGCGAGCACGGGGCGATGCGCCGTGTGCTGGTCGAAGAACTGCGCAGCAAGCGCGTCGAGGCGCCTCCGCCGCGTTGGATCTGTGACGCTGGCGCGCGGAATCGACTTGGCGAGTTGATGTTGCCGGCACGGGATCGGTTCTTGATCGATCTGCTGACCACCAGCGGTATCCGCGTTGGTGAGGCGTTATCGCTGTTTGTCGCCGATCTTCATTTCGGCGGGGGGTCACAGCGGCTGGGATGCCCGTACGCTGATCCGCATTTCCATGTCCGAGTAGACAATCCGGTCGAGAACTCTGCCCGGGCGAAGGGTGGCCCGCGGGTACTGTTCACTCACCGCGATGTCGTCGAGAGCTACATCGGTTATGCACTGGAGCGCCGTAAGATCCTTGAGGCGCGGGGGGTTTGCGACGCCAGCCCGCACCTCTTCGTCAACCTTTACTCCGAGGACCGATGGCTTGGCCGGGCCATGAGCTACAGCTCGGTCAAACGGCTACTGAATCGCTGCTCGAGGCGAATCGGCTACGACCTCAGTGGTCCACACATCTTGCGCCACACGTTCGCGACCCGCTTGATCCGCGGCATCGACTGCGATCCTGTTCCCGTTGATGTTGTGCAGGCGTTACTTGGCCACGCCGCACTGAGCTCCACGCAGGTCTATACCCACGACGCCGAGACGGCGATGAAAGCGGCAACCCTCGCGATCGCCGCACGACCCGCGCCAGGGGCGCAGGAGGGACATTAATGCCCGTCGCGTCGTTGTCGTCGGCTCTGCTGAGCCAGCCCGCAGCCCCGGCAGTAGCGTGGCGTGACCACCTGCTTGAGGCCATCGATCCGAACTGGCGCCCTGGCGAGTACGACCACGGTCAGCTGCTGTTAGTGCCATCGTCCGACAACCCGCGCACCCGGTGGCGTCGGTGCCAACGCGCGGGATGTGCGATTCCATCGCGTCGCAGTCGACTCTGTCGAGTTTGCAGCGCTGAGTACCGGGCGGCCGACCCGGTGCCGTTTGAGAAGTTCTGCGCCACGCCGCGGCCGCCGCAGCGCGACACCAAGCGGCCGAAGGGCTGCCTGGTGGGATGCCATCGCACAGTCACGCCCAACGGGTTGTGCGCGCAACACTTTCAGAGCTTCAACAGCTTCGTGAGCCGCCACGGCGCCGCGACCACGATCGCCGCCTGGATGGAATATGCCCAACCGAAGCCGCTACCTCCGATGCCGCAATGCGTGGTCCCTAACTGTCCCGATGACCGCTTTTACGGAACTGGCTTATGCCCGAATCACCAGCGCGGAGCTGCTTCCTGGATCAAAGCGTGGGCTCGCCGCGGCTTGTGTCCGGCACCTGATATCGACGTGTGGTTGGAACGACGGGCGGAGCCTCTCGATCCACAGACTGGTCAGCCGATGTCCGCGCTCGGAGCGGTGCCGTTCGGATTGATGAAAGGCACCAGCGGGCTGGAGTTGCTGCTGGCGCTGCAACTCCGGGATAAGGGCGGCGGCGCCGACCTTGACCCCGAATTTGTTCGCCCGTTCTACCTGGCGGTTCGCCGGCTCGGGCTTGAAACGCTGATTGGTTTTGATGGGCTCAACAGCGTCGACGTTTCAGGCACCGCCAAACGTCGAGCATTCGTCGCCGATTGCATGAGGTGGATCGAGGCCGAGCACCGCCGATGGTCGGGCACCGACGATCGTGATCCACTGCTCATCCACATCGCCGAGCTTGATTTGACTGATCATCGCCCTCCGGGCCCAGATGCGGTGGTCGATTTGCGCGTATTCGGTCAGCCGTGGATCAGCGAGACGTTGAGCCATTGGTTGCGCAACGTCCACGCGAATTCGTCGACGATCATCCGCATGGTGGGTGCATGGCGAGTCGCCGACGGCGTGCTCAGTGCGCATAACAAACCGCCAGAATGGCTGGGCTCCAATGATATTGACGCGATTGTGCGTGCGGTCACCGCACGCTGGCCGGCAGGAAAGGAGCAGCAGCGCCGGATGGCGATGTTGTGGCGGCTCATCGAATACGGCCACCGAGTCGATGACCTGGCCCACATCTGGAGGCACGTCTCACCCCGGTTCGGCAGAAACAAGGAAAAACACCGTCCCTCGCCACACCCGGCGAGTAAGCCGAGTGCTAATCCGGACGAGCCGTACCGGTATGTCCCGCAATCCGTCGTTGACTGGCTGATGGATCATCTGCACCTGCTGATCCGCGGCGATGACTACAAGACCATGGAGGCACGTGCGCTCATTTACGTGCACGAACGGTGCGGGCGACGGCCGGTCGAAACGATCCACTTGCGGGAAGACTGCATCTCTTACGACAGCGAAGGTCACCCGTTCTTGGAGTGGGAACGGATCAAACCTCCCAGACGAGCCGGTAAGCGTCTCCCGATCCACCAGGAGACCCACGACCTGATTCGCCAGTGGCAACAGATCAAGCGCGATCACAACATCAGCGCACACTGGCTGTTCCCGTCGCTCACACATCGCGGGCGCGATGTTGCCTACCAAACCGAGTACCTGACCAGAAGGATCCGCGAGCTGGTTGCCGCGGTGCAGGAGCAAGCGCCGTTTCCCGGCACAGTGACAGGAGTGAACGGCAACCTCATCCACTACGACATGAGCAGCATCGACGCGTACGCACTGCGTCATGCCTTTGCGCAGCGCTATGCGGATGCCGTCGATGCCGAAGGCCGCAGCACAACTCCACCCGATGTCCTGCAGGACCTAATGGACCATCAGGTTTTCCAAACCACGATGACGTATTACGAGGTCAGCGCCAAACGCCGCAAAGAGGCACTAGCTGGCATCACACCCCGCCGGTTGGACTTTCTGGGCAACGTGATCGAAATCAACCGAGAACGTGACGGTTTCACCCGAGTGCCGGTATCGCTGGGTCACTGCGTGGAACCTCAGAACGTCGCGATGGGCGGCCACGGATGCATGCTCAGCCACGCCTGCGAATCATGCCCGTTCTTCCGCGTGGACCCACTGGAGCGCGAAGGAATGGTCGCCAAACGCTTCGACCTGAAGGTGCAACTGGAACGCGCCACGGTGATCGGCGCGCCCCAACACATGATCGACCATTTCCACGCCCGAATCCGGCACTGCGACGCAATCATTGACGGCATCGACACCTACCTCGCGCAGATACCCGACGCTGAGCGCACCGCGATCGAGAGCGCCCTCGAATCCATGGCAGACATCCGCCGACGCGCCTCCACAC
>JBKOYU010000686.1:0-1466 GCA_046725575.1 Actinomycetota bacterium
GCCATAGCACTAACTCTGCGCCTCCGATGGTTGCTACAGCCCGTTTTACGTCGGCGTGTCATGCACACATTTGATAACGGAGCAACTGCTCTGTTATGTTGACCGCCATGCCACGGCCGCAGGTGTACGACCGGGACGCGATGCTCGACGCGGCCGAAGAACTCGCCGTACAGGGCGGCGTCAAGGCCGTCACGATCCGCGCAGTGTCTGAGCGGGCCGGCATCTCCAACGGCGCGATCTATCACGCATTCGGTTCCCGCGGCGGGCTGGTCGGCCGTGCCTGGGTGCGTGCCGCCCGACGCTTCCTGGCGTTGCAGAAGCGGGCCGTCGATGCCGAAGACGACCCCGTTCGTGCCGTCATCGCCGCGGCCGACGCGCCCGCCGTGTTCAGCGAGCAATACCCGTCGTCGGCGCGGCTGATCCTCGGAATCCCCCGCGAGGAACTGATCGGCGACGCACCCGCCGAGGTACGGGCCGAACTCCGCGCGCTCGACAGCGACCTTCGCGACCTGCTTATCCGCCTGTCGCTTGCCATGTTTGACCGCAAGGACGCCGCATCGGTCGCCGTGATCGAGGACTGCGTCGTCGGACTCCCCACGGGCCTGATGCTGCGCAGGCCCATGCCACCCACCAACGACACCCGCCGCCGCCTCGCGGCAGCCGTGGAAACGATCCTGTCCGTCAAGTTGGGAGACCCCACCATTAAGGAGAGAGATGCCCGCACACCTCGAAATCACCGATGATATAGCGATTTTGAACCTCGGCGACGACGAGAACCGGTTCTCGCCGGACTGGTTGGCAGGAGTCAACAGCTTCCTCGACCGCATCGAGTCGGGTGACGCCAAGGCGCTGGTGACCACCGGATCCGGCAAGTTCTACTCCAACGGCCTGGACCTGGATTGGCTTGCCGCCCATAGTGATCAAGGTGACTGGTACGTCGACCAGGTGCAGCAGCTGCTCGCACGTGTGCTCGTCGCACCGGTTCCCACCGTCGCCGCCGTCAACGGCCACGCGTTCGGCGCGGGCTCAATGTTGGGAATGGCCCACGACTTTCGGGTCATGCGGGTTGACCGCGGCTACTACTGCTTCCCCGAGGTCGACATCCACATCCCGTTCACACCGGGCATGGCGGCGCTGATCCAGGCGAAGCTCACACCGGCCGCCGCGGTCGAGGCGATGACCACCGGGCGTCGCTACGTCGGCGCCGACGCCGAGGCGATCGGCCTGGTGATCGCGACCGCCCCGGAGGACAAGGTGATGTCAACGGCCGTCGATCTGGTGGCGCCGTTGAAGGGCAAGGATCCCGCCACCCTGCAGGCGATCAAGTCCACGATGTTCGCGAGCGTCACCGCCGCACTGCGCGGGAAGGTCTGAGACGCTCGGCACAATGGGCACGTGCCGGATCTACAGCAGACCGTCGATGCGGTGTGGCGGATGGAGGCCGCCAAGATCGTCGCGACGCTGAC
>JBKOYU010001076.1:0-11792 GCA_046725575.1 Actinomycetota bacterium
GGAGGTGTGGGAGGACTCGCCCAACGGATCTCCGCAAACACCGCCGTACACGTGGTGGCACCGGCACGACGAGTATCCGGCCCGCTGAGTGTCATCGCGCCGACTCCGTCGCCCAGAACGGGCGAGTGACCACAACGTAGAGCACCAGCACCGCCACCGGGGCCACCAGCGGCACCCACGGCAGCTCGATCGGAAGCGATACGGCCGCAAGCCCTGCGGCCGTAAACCCCACGGCGCCAAGCACTGTCGGTGAGCTCACGGCGGCGGTGTGCCGCAACGCCAGATACGCCGCAGCACACAGCCCGGACGTCGCGGTCAACACGGGCGGCGCGTCGGCGAGCACGATCACGGCCACGGCGAGCAGCACGGCGATCGTCGCCGCCGGCCGAAACACGCTGCCCGCCAACACCGCAGCCGCCGCGGCAACGGCCGCGGCCAGCCCCGGGCCGTCGGCCTGCACCGCAGCCGACGCCACCATCACCAACCCGAACGCCGTCGCGACGGCGCGGGTGACGGGTGTAGCGGCAGTGCTCATGCCTCGACTCCCACTCGCTCCGGTCCTCGCTTCGGGCGGGAGCTTGCGGCTCGCCCCATCGAGCTCGGTCTCGCTGCGATCCTCACTCGCGGTCGTCTTCGGGTGCTCATGTCAGCGCCGCTCGCCGCCGTGCCGGGCGCCGGCGATCGGGCACCAGCTGCATTGCCTGGTCGAGCGTGGTATCGCCACGCCATGACACCACGTCGACACCGATCGTGCGCATGTCGCGGTACATGAAGGAGCGCTGCAGCGACCACATCCTGGCGACCAGCCCGTCGCGCTCCTCTTCGAACGGCGCGCCCTCCAACACGTCGACGGCGACCACCGTGTGACCGCGCTTGCGCAGATCGATCAACGCGAGCGCGAATTCGGTGTCGAGCAGGGTCGAGAACGCGATCGCAATCGCGCCTGGGGGAAGGGCGGCCTGCGGCGCCAGCGTGCCCGGGGTGGTTTCGAAGTCCTCGCCTGCGGTCAGCACGGCGTCGAGGATCCGGTAGAACTGCCGACGCCCAATGTCCGCGCCGAGCCAGCGGGGGCGGCGGTCCCCGAGCGCGACGATGCCGGCGCGATCACCGCTGCGCAGCGCACTCTGCACGACCTGCACCGCGCCCCGCACGACGCGGTCGGTTGCTTCGGTCGCCGGGCCCGGCGGTTGCGGATACCCGTCGATCAGCACGACCACGTCGGCGGCGCGGTCGGTCAGCCGCTCCGTGACGTGCAGGCTGGCGCGCCGGGCGCTGACAGGCCAGTTGATCGTGCGCAACTGATCGCCCGGCACATACCGGCGGACGTCGGCGTACTCGACGCCCGGCCCAACGCGTCGAGTCAGGTGCGTGCCGAGACGGTCGAGCAGTTCGGTGCGCGGAATCGCGGTGGATTGCGGTGGTGCCAACGGGAAGACGAAGACGTTGGCGGCGTCGGCCGCGCCGGTGCCCAGTAGAAGGCCGCCGCGCGCAAGAACATTCACGTGGGCCACGATCGGATACCGTCCCCATTTGTCGGCGGTGACGGCCACCGTCTGGCGCTGCCGCGACACCGACTCGACGTTCTCGAGCCGCATTCCTTCGACGACGTCGAGCGTGAGATCGACGGCGACGTCGGCGGTTTCGGCGTTGGCCGACACACTCAGCCGGGTTTCCTCGGACTCGAAGCATCGCTGAGAGCCGGGCTCGCCGTGCACAGATATCTTCGGCACCTGGCGCTGCCACCCGACCGACACAAGCACGCCAACCAGTGGGGCGGCGAACGCAATGAGCTGCCAGTAGCGGCCGATCACCGCGACGGCGAGGGCGGCCGCCGCACACGTGACGATCGCGCGTGTCAAAGGCGATGGGCGCCAGCGCAACTCGACTTCGGCGCTATGGGTCTCGATCACGATGTCAGCCTTTGGTACGCGGCACCGGAAGTCGCCGCAGCAGTTCCTCCACGACGTCAGACCCGTGGACACGCCGCACCCACATCTCCGGGCGCAGGCTGATCCGGTGCGCCATGGTGGGCACGGCCAGCGACTTGACGTCCTCGGGTATCACGTAGTCCCTGCCGAGCAGTAACGCCCTGGCGCGAGCGAGTTGCACCAGGTCGAGCTCGGCGCGTGGGCTGGCGCCGACGGCGACTTGCGGGTGTTGACGCGTCGCGGTCGCAAGCGACACCACGTAGCGCAACACGTCGTCGTGCACGGTCACCTGTTCCACGGATTCACGCATGGCGAGAAGGTCGTGCGCGTCGACCACCTGATGCACGATCGGCTGGGCCGAACCCCGTTCGAGGCGTCGGCGCAACATCGAAGCCTCTTCCTGCTCGGACAGATACCGCAATTCGAGCCGGATCGCGAAGCGGTCGAGCTGCGCCTCGGGCAGCGGATAGGTGCCCTCGTATTCGATCGGGTTGTCGGTGGCCAGCACGATGAACGGGGCAGGGAGTTTGTGAGTGACGCCGTCGATGCTCACCTGCCCCTCGGCCATCGCCTCCAGCAGCGCCGCCTGGGTCTTGGGCGGTGTCCGGTTGATCTCGTCAGCGAGAAGCAGGTTGGTGAAGATCGGTCCGCGGCGGAATTCAAAACGGCCCGACTGCATGTCGTAGACCGTCGAGCCGAGCAGATCGGCAGGCAGCAGGTCCGGCGTGAACTGCACGCGCGTGAAGTCGAGACCCAGCGCCGCGGCGAAGGACCGGGCGATCAACGTCTTACCGAGGCCGGGCAGATCCTCGATCAGTACGTGTCCGCCCGCGAGCACGGTCGTGAGAATCAGCGCGAGCGCTCCGCGCTTGCCGACCACCGCCCGCCCGATCTCGTCGAGGACCGACTCGCAGTGGGCGGTCGTCGTCGCTGTCGGCGGCCCCATATTCGCCGTCATACTTGCTCCAACCGTCGCAGGATTTCATCGAGGGCGTCCCTGCCGGGACCCGGTTCGACGTCGCCGGTCCGAGAGACGTTCTGCGGATCCACCCACGCCCACAGCTCCGCTCCGAACAACATAGTGCCCGTGGCGTGAAACGCCGTGGGATTCCTCCTCTGCCGTTGTCCTGTGGCCAATTCGAATTGCCGGGCCAGCATCGGACGCAGGTGCCGGTCCCAGTCTCGACGCGTGGAGTCCGACCGGCTGACCAACGTCTCGGTCCGAGAAAGCCAGCGGCGCAACGACTCCGCGGCGTCATTGCCCAACGCGCCGGGTTCGTCGCGGGATTCGTGCACGAGATAGAGGCGCAACGCAAGCAGCACCAATGCGACCATGACGCCCACAACCAGCAGTACGAGTTCGCGGTCGAGTAGGGCAAATGCCGCCAGCTCGACCAGCACTACGATGAAGACCCCAGCGGCCACAAGCTTTTTCATGCCATGCTCCGCAAGTCCGCGAGCACCAGCCGCAGCGCTCCGACGGCGGTATCCCGATGGCCCTCGTTCATCACATGCGGGGAAAAGCGGGCCTCCTCGAAAAGCTCCACGAGCTGCGTCGCGCTGTCGGCGCGCAGCGCATGATGGTCGACGGCACGGGCCAGCACCTCCGACGGGGTGTCGCAATCCAGGGGAACCGCGCCAGGCACATGCGTCAGTTCGCGCTCCATCGCGCCGTAACACGCGATGATCGCCTCACGCGGTTCGCGGGACAGGTCGCCGATCTCCGCGAGCCCGACTTCGGCTGCCCGCGCGAGTGATTCAGCCGCGCCAGCGTGGCCGCAAGCCTCGGGAAGGTCGCCGTCGGCCGCCCACGAGGTCGCTAGCCGCCGCTGTCTGCGCGACACGAAGGCGGTGCCGACGACGATCAGCGTCATCAGGATCAGCATTGGCGGAACGAGGTAGCCGACGATGTTGGGACCCGGGTCGTCAAGCGAATCCGGTTGCGGGGGCACAGGATTAGTTGTCGTGGGTGGCACGTTGCCGGGTTCCGCGATGGTCGGCGTTCCCGACGGTGCCTGCTCGCCGGGACCACGCACGCCGATCCGCATCAGCATCATCAACAGCAGCAGCCAGCCGATGACCACGGCGAGCGCGATCAGCGAGAGGCGCCACGCCGGGCGGCCCATGGTGCCCCGACCCCCCGGCAACGACGCTGGCCCTGGGCGGCGCGCCTGACGATTACGCAGTCGCGCAATGATCGCGATACCGATGATCGCGACCGAGATGCTGAGCAAGGCGACGTCGACGACCAACGCCGCTTGGCTGCTCGGCTGCCGCTGCCGATCGGCCTCCGGTTCGATTCCCGGCAGATAGCCGCGCAGCGCCCACGCGGCGACGAACAACAGCGCGATGACTGCGATCACTCGCGCTGTTGACTTGTCGATACCTGCCATCGGCACACACCAATCGGCTGGGCTTATCCGTTGCCGCCGATTGTGTTTTGGTGACACATTCGTACGGCGTCCCCTTGCGGGGTTTGGGTTCTGGCTTCACCGCCCACGGCCACCGCTTTGCGCGGGTCGGTCTTACGCGGGCTCGCCAGGCCAGCGGTACCCGCTGGTCTGACCCGCCGTCTCCAGCGCTGCCGCTGAAACTGCTGACGAACGGCGCCGTGGTCCCAGCTGGACCACAACTGGCATATCCCGACCAGTCACGGGGATTTAGTTGTGCCGCCAGCCTATCTTCGCCGCCTGACAAGCGGCGCTAGAACAAACCGAAGTGCACGCGAACTTCCAAGCGGCAACAGTTGGCAACCCAATCCTGGCAAATCCAGCTCTAACTCCAACGTTGCATCGCGATACGTTGCGATATATCGGAAGCGTTGGCTATCTTTGGCGGAGTGACGACCACACTTCAGGACGCCAGAGTCGCGTCCGCCCTCGACCGGATGTACACCGAATCCACCGAACAGTTCGCCCAATTGCGCGAGAGGTCCGGCGACTTCGAGCGCCTTGCCAACGCCAGCGCCCAGGAGCGCGCCGACGCGCTCAGCGATATCTACATGCCGGTGACCCCCGACGCGGGTCGGCTGCTGTACGCCCTGGTGCGGGCGGCGCGGCCAAGCACGGTCGTCGAGTTCGGCATGTCGCTGGGGATCTCGGCGATCCACCTCGCGTCGGCGGTGCGGGACAACGGCAGCGGACGCGTCGTCACCACCGAGCTCAGCGCGGCCAAGGTGGCCAGGGCGAAGAAGACGTTCGCCGAAACGGGGCTCGACGACCTGATCATCGTGCTGGAAGGTGACGCGCTGACCACGCTGGCCGACGTCGACGGCCCGGTCGGGTTCGTGCTGCTCGACGGCTGGAAGGAGCTGTACCTCCCGGTGACCAAGCTGCTCGAGCCGAAGCTGTCGCCGGGTGCGCTGATCGTCGCGGACAACACGTCGATGGACGACACCAAGCCATACCTGGACCACGTGCGCGATCCTGCCAACGGCTATGTGAGCGTGAACTTCCCGGTCCGCGAGGGTGACAGCATGGAAATCAGCTGCCGCGCAATCACTTGAGCGCGTCGAGGAACGCGGAGATGCGGGCCCGTGTTTCGTCCGACTTCCAGATCGCGCGCACGTCCGCATCCAGCTCGGCGCTTCCACGTCCATCACAGATTCCTACCGCAGCTGCGCCTTGGCTTCCTTGACCACTGCCGCCGCGTCGCGGCTGGCCTGTTTGCCTTTGTCGTAGGCGTCTTCGGCGGCGGCCAACGCGTCCTCGGCGTCCTTCAGTCGTCTGCGTGCATCGTCACGACGCAGCCGGGCGGTGGCGACGTCGGATTGCAGCTCGGTCAGCGCCGCGTCGGCGCCGGCCTTGGCCCGCTCGGCGGCGGCCAATGCCGCCCGCGCCTTTTCGCGTTCGCGGCGCGCGGCGTCGCGCTTCTCGTCGCGCTTATCATCGCGCTGCGGCTCCTCGGCAGGCTCCTCGCGGGCCGCGGTCTTGCGCGTCGCGGTGAAAACCATTGCGGTGTCGCCGAACTCGCCGAAGCCGGACCACGCCTCGGCCTTGGTCAACCGGCCAAGGCGGGATGCGACATCCGGGTCGGCGATCGCGGCCTGCAGGGTTCCCGTGACGTCGTCGCGCAGCGCGCCGGACGGATCGGCGAGCTCGGCCTCTTCGAATGCGGCCCTGGCCATGTCGTCGACCAGTCGACGCTGCTCGCGGGATAACTCGCGGATGCGGTCGCCGTCCATCGCGGAGTGGGCATCCCTCAGCCGCTCGCCGAGCCCGGTGAGGCGCGCGCGGACGTCGCGGTCCCGAAGCGCGAAGCGGTTGACGACCCATGCCGCCGTGGTGGGCTTGCGCGCGGCGGAGATCTGTTTGGCGGCATCCGCATCGCCGCGCTGTTTGGCCGCGGCGGCGAGCTTGGTGCGCAGGGCGGTGAACTCCTCCGGCTTGACCTCGTAAAGCTCGTCGAGTGCGTCGGCCATGGCTCCCATGATCCCGCGGACGGGCGCGAACGTTCCTTACCGCTCGATCTTTAGTCCCATTGTCGAGCGGTAAGGAACGTTCGTCGCGACCTAAGCGATGACGACGACAACAGGCACAACCCATCTTGGCCGACGCCTGCGGGTGCGACGATGTGAACCGTGGACGGTCCGCAGACGCTGCGCCCAGCCATCGTGGTCGGCGCGCTCGGCGTGGTCTTCGGCGACATCGGCACCAGCCCGATCTACACGCTCGCGACCGTCTTCAATCCCGGCGACCCGCATCCGGTGCCCGTCTCGGAAGCCAACGTGTACGGCGTCGTGTCGACGATCTTCTGGTCCGTGATGATCATCGTCACGCTGACCTATGTCACGCTGGTGATGCGCGCCGACAACAACGGCGAGGGCGGGATCATGGCGCTGATCACGCTGCTGCGGCGATGGACCGGCAAGCGCGGCAGGCGCACCGCGATGTTCCTGGCGGTCTTGGGACTGTTCGGCGCCGCACTGTTTTTCGGCGACAGCATGATCACACCCGCGATCTCGGTGTTGTCCGCCGTCGAGGGTCTCAAGGTCATCGAGCCCGACTTGCGGGATTTCGTTGTGCCGATCACCGCGGTGATCATCGTCGCGCTGTTCTCCGTCCAACGCCGCGGCACCGCGACCGTCGGACGCTTCTTCGGGCCTGTGATGATCGCCTGGTTTTCGGTGATCGGCGCATGCGGGGTGAACGGCATTGTCGGCAATCCCGAGATTCTGAAGGCGTTGTCCCCGACCTATGCGCTGACGTTCATGGTGGGGCACTTCCACATTGCGTTCTTCTCCCTCGCCGCGATCGTGCTGTCCGTGACCGGCGCGGAGGCGCTGTACGCCGACATGGGCCACTTCGGCAGGCGGGCCATCACGTGCGGCTGGCTCGGACTCGTGCTGCCGGCCCTCACCTTGAGCTACTTCGGTCAGGGTGCGCTGGTGCTCGCCAACGAAGCCAACGTGAGCGCACCCTTCTTCTTGCTCACTCCAGAATGGGCGCGGATTCCGATGCTGCTGCTGGCGACGACGGCGACGGTCATCGCGTCGCAGGCGGTGATCACCGGGGCGTACTCGGTGGCATCGCAGGCGGCGCAGCTCGGCTACCTGCCGCGGCTACGGATCGCCCACACCTCGGCATCGGCGATGGGCCAGATCTACGTGCCGTGGATCAACGGCATGCTGATGGTGGCCGTGCTCATCCTCGTCTTCGCGTTCCGCAGCTCGGCCGCCTTGGGATATGCGTACGGCATGGCGGTGACGGGCACGATCACAATCACCACCACGCTGTTCTTCTACTACGCCCGAACCAGGTGGGGCTGGCCGCTCTGGCTGGTGCTCCTCAGCGGCAGTCTGCTCTTACTCGTGGACCTGATGTTCTTTGCGGCGAATCTGACCAAGCTGGTGCACGGAGCCTGGCTACCGCTACTCATCGGTGTCACCGCGTTCACGGTGATGACGACCTGGCAGCGAGGGCGTGAAATCGTCACGCACGCAAGGGAAAAGGCCGAGGGTCCGCTGCGTGAGTTCATCGACGGCCTTCGGGACAGCGAGCCGCCACTCGTGCGCATGTCGGGCACGGCGGTGTTCCTCAACCGCGGCAAAGAGACCGCACCCCTGGCGATGCGCGCCAACGTCGAGCACAACCGTGTGCTGCACGAACACGTGGTCATTATGTCGATCGAAACCGTGCCGGTGCCCAGGGTTTCCGACGAAGAGCGGACGACGATTGACGAGCTCGGCTATCGCAGGGACGGCATCATCCACGTCAGGGTGTGCTACGGCTACATGGAGCGGCCGAACGTCCCGGCCGCGCTGCGTCTGCTCGACCCCGCGCACACCGAAGGCCACATCGACGTCGATACGGCTTCCTACTTCCTGTCCGAACTCGAGCTGATTGCGGGCGACCAACCCACCATGGCGCCGTGGCGCAAGCGGCTTTTCATCGCGGCGTCCTACATCACCGCCGATGCCGCCGCGTACTTCAAGCTGCCGCTCGACCGGACCGTCATCATCGGTTCCCGCATCGAGGTCTAAGCCTCAGTCCAACGGGGATAGCTCCGCGGCGCTGAGTGTGTATGCGCGGTGGTCTCGCCGCTCACCGGTGGCGATCTCCAGCACGGACTTTCCGACTTGCTCCGCGGTGAGGGCGGGCCGCAGCGACTGGACGAACGTGTCGACGTCGACGCCTTGCCGCTCGGCGTAGGCTGCGACCGCCTTCGCGCCGAGCTCGGTTGACGGCGTCAACGCGGGCAGCACCGAGACGAACTCGATGCCCAGCCCGGCCCGTTCCGACTCGAGCGCGGCGTAGCTGGCGATGAGCCTGACGGTGGCTTTGGCCCCGGCATAGCCACCACTGAGCGGTGAGCCGTTGATCGCCGCGCCGCTGGAGACCGCGATCACCGTGCTGCCGGGAGCCAACGGGTGCCGCAGCGCCTGGCTGATCCAGTGGAATGCCTGCGCCACGTCGACGTTCCAGTTCTGGCTGAAGGATTCCCACGTCTGCTCCTGCAGCGGGCTCATCTGCGGCGCCGCCCCGGCGCAGAGCACCACCGTGCGCGGCTGGTACTCGTCGATGAGGCGGCGGGCGGTTGCGGGGTCGGCGGCGTCGGCGGTGACCGCCGTGAAGTCGGCAAGTTCGCCGCGCAAGGCGTCGAGCTGCGCACCGCCGCGGGCTACGCCGACGACGTGCGCCCCTGCTGCCGCAAGGGCAGCGGCGATGCCGCGGCCGAATCCACGACTGGCGCCGGTGACGATGACGGTCGAGCCGGCAAGGGTGTTATTGGGTTGGTTCATATCCGGTCAGATACGCAGCGTCGGCGAGATTCATCGGTTCTCAACGATGAATTCGAGTCGCCGCGCGTATCTGTATGAGGGAACAATCCTTTAGGTAGGAGAAACCACCGTGCCGGCCCAGCAGGAATTCATCGAACAAGCGGCGCCGTTTCGCGCCGAGTTGATCGCGCATTGCTACCGCATGCTCGGCTCGGTCCAGGACGCCGAGGATCTGGTCCAGGAGACGTATCTGCGCGGCTGGCGTGGCTACGAGGCGTTCGAGGGGCGGGCGGCGCTGCGGACCTGGCTGTACCGCATCGCGACGACCGCGTGCCTGCGCGCACTGCAGAACCGTGCCCGCCGCGTGCTACCCGCCGGACTCGGCGCCGGGTCCGTCGATCCCGACGTGGACATCGACGCCAGCAAGGCCGGATATCCGTGGCTGGAGCCGATTCCCGACATGTTCACGCCTGAGGCGGCCGTCACAGCCAAGCAGAGCATCCGGTTGGCCATCGTCACGGCGCTGCAGGAGTTGCCTGTCCGTCAGCGGGCGGTGTTGATCCTGCGTGATGTCGTGCAATTCAGCGCCGCCGAAGTGGCCGAGCTGCTCGAGACCACACCGGCGGCGGTCAACAGTGCGCTGCAGCGGGCCCGGGCCCACCTCGCCGAGGTCGCGCCAAACGACGACGAGGTCACCGAGCCCGAAGACCGCGAGCTGCTCGCGCTCGTCGAACGTTATTGCGCGGCATTCGAAAACGGTGACATGGCCGCGCTCACCGCGCTGCTGCAGGACGACGTCAAGCTCGAAATGCCGCCGTTCGCCGTCTGGTTCACCGGCCGTGATGCGGTGACGCGATTCCTCGCGGCGCGCGCCTTCTCCGAACCCGGCGCCGTGCTGATGATCCCCACCTCCGCGAACGGGCAACCCGCCGTGGCGGATTACCGCCGCGATGCCGCCGACGTGATGCGGGCCCATGCGATACACGTCCTCACCCCTGGCGAGGATGGAATAACGGCGATCACAGTGTTTCTCGAACCGGACCTGTTTCCCGTGTTCGGCATGCCGATGAGTCGATGAGCGACCGTCGGCGCCGGAACACGACCCATCGCATGGCGCTGTACATGTAGACCGCTTCGCAGACACCTGCCACGATCCGCGCCGCGTGGTATTCGACGCCGACGGCTACCAGCCCGCTGGAGACACCGAGGATGAACGCGAGGTAGTTCACCACGACCACCAGCACGTACACCGCGAATTGCGGCCCCACCGCGGCGTGTGAGCGGAAGTTCAGAACGCGGTTGAGGAAGTAGCTCAGCGTGAATGCGCACGCGTAGGCCACGGTCATCGAGATGGGAAGCGCGACGCCCAGCGCGCCGTGCAGCAGCGTGAGAAGCACCAGATCGACGGCGAACGTGAAGCTATTGATCACGACGAAGCCCAGAAATGTCGGCGCCACAATGGAATCCAGCCCGAAGGGCAGGCGGGCGACGACCACTTCGCACAGCCGGTGGAAACGCTCGACCGGCCGTGGGGACGCCTCGGACTCCACGCTCATGCAGCCACGCTGACACGGGCAGGTAGCTAATCGCTGATCGCTGGGCAAACGTCAGGTGATGCCGAACTGGGTGAGCAGATCGGTTGTACGCCACCAGATCAGCAGGGCGAACGCGACCAGGAGGGCGACCGTCGCCGACGTCTGGATCAGCGTGCGCCGCTCGCGCGGGGCGTACGCGTATGCGGCCGCGACCAGAGCTCCGGTGACCAGCCCGCCGATGTGCCCCTGCCAGCTGATGTTCTGCGAGCTGATCAACGGGATGACGAAGGTGAAGGCCAGGTTGATTGCGATGAGCCCGATCACCCAGCCGACGTCGAGGTTGAGCCGCTTGCCGACCACAAATGTCGCGCCGAAGAGCCCGAAGATCGCACCGGAGGCGCCGGCCGTCGCGGCGCCCAGTGACGAAAGCAGATAGACCAGGGCTGAACCGCCGAGTGCGCTAAGGACGTAGAGCGCGCTGAATCTCAGTCGGCCCAACCAGACCTCAAGAGGCGGGCCCACGACGTAGAGCGCCCACATGTTGAACAGCAGGTGCGTTACGCCGTAGTGCATGAAGGCCGAAGTCACGAGTCGGTACAAGTCGCCATCGGCGACGGCGGGTGTTCGCAGCACCAATTCGCTCTGCACGTCGGCGGACACCGTCTGCAGGACGAACATCACCACGTTGAGTGCGATCAGCACGTAGGTGATCACGGGCGTGGACGATTTCTGCCGTCCACCGAACGCCGTTCGCGGCGGGCGCACCGTCTTCGCGCCCTCGCGCACGCACTGCTCGCACTGGTGACCGACGGCGGCGTCGCGCATGCACTCGGGGCAGATGGGCCGGTTGCACCGCGTGCAGCGGACGTACGTCGCGCGGTCGGGATGCCGGTAACAGGTCGGCGTGGCCTGCGGCGTGCTAGGGAAGCTCACAGCGTGCCGAACAATTCGATCCAGTTGCCGTCGGGATCGGCGACGAACATCCACCCCATACCGGGCACCGGCGCGAACTCGGTCACCTGCTCGACCACCTCGTACTCGGAATCGCCGAACGCCTCGGCCACTGCACGGAGGTTTTGCACCCCGATCGTGAAGTACCTGACGCCCGCC
>JBKOYU010000972.1:0-7149 GCA_046725575.1 Actinomycetota bacterium
GACTTGACTGATTCCAGAAAAGGGACAATATTGGGCATCGTGACCCCGGTACCGGATTACGCGGATCAGCTCCGTGCAGCTGATCTACGCGTGACACGCCCTCGGCTGGCGGTGCTGGAGGCGGTTCACGCCCACCCGCACGCCGACACCGAGTCGATTTTCGGGGCCGTGCGTGCCGGCCTGCCCGAGGTGTCGCGGCAAGCGGTGTATGACGTGCTCGCCGCCCTGACCGCCGCAGGCCTGGTCCGCAAGATTCAGCCGTCCGGCTCCGTTGCCCGCTACGAGTCGCGGGTCGGTGACAACCACCACCACGTCGTCTGCCGGTCCTGCGGGGTCATTGCCGACGTCGACTGTGCCGTCGGCGAGGCGCCCTGCCTGACCCCCTCGGACGAGGAGGGCGCACTGGATGGCTTCGTTCTCGATGAGGCCGAGGTCATCTATTGGGGCCTGTGCCCCGACTGCTCGGCAGCACAAGCTTCGCGATCACACCCGTGATCACAGCCCGATTCACCCAACTCCCATAAGGAAGGATCGACGTGTCAGAAAGTGAAAGCCCGGTAATCCCCGCCCCTGAGGCCAAGGTGCACCGGCCCATGACCAACCGGGACTGGTGGCCGAATCAGGTTGACTTGAGCGTTCTTCACAAGCACGCGCCCCAGGCCAACCCGATGGGCGATGACTTCAACTACGCAGAAGAGTTCAAGAAACTTGACGTCGAGGCGCTGAAGCGCGACGTCATCGAGGTGATGACGACGTCGCAGGACTGGTGGCCCGCGGACTTCGGGCACTACGGGCCACTCTTCATCCGAATGAGTTGGCATGCGGCGGGCACCTACCGCATCCACGATGGCCGCGGTGGTGGCGGCGAAGGCGCACAGCGCTTCGCTCCGCTGAACAGCTGGCCCGACAACGCGAGCCTCGACAAGGCCCGCCGGCTGCTGTGGCCGGTCAAGCAGAAGTACGGCAAGAAGATCTCCTGGGCCGACCTGATCATCTTCGCCGGCAACTGTGCCTACGAATCGATGGGCCTCAAGACCTTCGGCTTCGCTTTTGGGCGACCGGACATCTGGGAGCCCGAGGAAATCTACTGGGGCCCCGAGGACACCTGGCTCGGAGACGAGCGATACAGCGGCGACAGGGAGCTCGCCGAACCGTTCGCCAACGTGCAGATGGGCCTCATCTACGTGAACCCCGAGGGGCCAAACGGCGAGCCGGATCCACTGAAAGCCGCCAAGGACATCCGTGACACGTTCAGCCGCATGGCGATGAACGACGTCGAGACTGCCGCGCTCATCGTCGGTGGCCACACGGTCGGCAAGACCCACGGGGCGGGCGATGCCGACCTTGTCGGCCCCGAGCCGGAGGGCTGCCCGCTGCAGCTCCAGGGCCTCGGCTGGGTGAACCCGCAGGGTACCGGCGTGGGCAAAGACGCGATCACCAGCGGGCTTGAGGGAACGTGGACGCCGACCCCCACCAAGTGGGACAACAGCTTCCTCGAGACGCTGTATGGCCACGAATGGGAGCTGACGAAGAGCCCGGCCGGTGCGTGGCAGTACGTCCCGAAGGACGGCGGCGGCGCCGCCACCGTGCCCGATGTCGAGGACCCGTCGAAGAAGACCAACGCTCCGGTGATGCTGACGACGGACCTGTCGCTGCGGATGGACCCGACCTACGAGAAGATCACCCGTCGCTGGCTGGACCACCCCGAGGAGTTGGCCGAGGAATTCACCAAGGCGTGGTACAAGCTGTTGCACCGCGACATGGGACCGATCTCGCGCTACCTCGGGCCGTGGGTTGCTGAGCCGCAGCTGTGGCAGGATCCGGTTCCGGCCGTCGACCATGAGCTGGTCTCGGACGAGGACGTCAAGGCGCTGAAGGCCAAGATCCTCGACTCGGGTCTGTCTGTCTCCCAGTTGGTTTCGGCGGCGTGGGCGTCGGCGGCCAGCTTCCGCGGCACCGATAAGCGTGGTGGCGCCAACGGGGCACGGATTCGGCTTGCGCCGCAGAAGGATTGGGAGGTCAACAAGACCGCCGATCTGGACACCGTGTTACCGGCGCTCGAGAAGATCCAGTCGGACTTCAACGGCTCGGCTTCCGGCGGGAAGAAGGTCTCGCTCGCCGACCTGATCGTGCTGGGCGGCTCCGCGGCCATTGAGAAGGCCGCGAAGGACGCCGGGCATGACATCACGGTGCCGTTCACGCCGGGGCGCACGGACGCGTCGCAGGAGCAGACCGATGTGGAGTCGTTCGCGGTGCTCGAACCGCGGGCCGACGGCTTCCGCAACTATCTTCGCGCTGGCGAGAAGGCTCCGGCGGAGCGGCTGCTGGTGGACCGTGCCTACATGTTGAATCTGACCGCACCCGAGATGACGGTTCTGATCGGCGGCCTGCGGGTTCTGGGCAACGGAGGCACGAAGCACGGTGTGTTCACCGATAAGCCCGGCACGTTGACCAACGACTTCTTCGTGAACCTGCTCGACATGGGCACGGTGTGGGACGTGTCCGAGTCGACGGAGAACGTGTACGAGGGTCGCGACCGCGCCGCCGGCAAGCCCAAGTGGACCGCCACCGCCGCGGATCTGGTCTTCGGCTCGAACTCGATCCTGCGTTCGCTTGCCGAGGTCTACGCCACCGACGACGCCAAGGAGAAGTTCGTGGCGGACTTCGTCAAGGCTTGGGTCAAGGTGATGAACAACGACAGGTTCGACGTCAAGTAACGCCGGAGCCTGATCGCAACTGAACGCGACACCCCGCGAGCCCACCCGGCTCGCGGGGTGTCGTGCATTTCAGAGTTGTCGAGTCAGTTGTGCGCTGATCAGCGGCGCGATCTTTTCCGCCATGTAGGCATGGCCCGCGTCGGTCGGATGGACACCATCCTTGCCGATCAACTCCGGCCTGCCGACGAACCAGCCTGAGGCGATCGGATCAATGAATGTCGCGCCGACGACCCCCGCCTGACACTTCAGGGCGTCGCGGATCTTCAGTACGGCGTCGGGCGGATCGGCGGTTGGCCATGGCGGTCCGATCACCAGGAATTTCGCGGATGGTGCTGTGCGACGCGCCAATTGGAACGTCCCCGACGCCAGAATCGACAGCTGCGTCGGGTCTACCCCTTGGTCGTTGCGCGAGCCGAAAAGCACCACCAACGCGTCGTCCGACTTGACCGCGTCGGCGGTGAGGTCCTCGAACACACTGCCGTGGTTGCCGCGCGTGCCGTACCCGGCGCCGCCCTCGGCGGCCACATCGGCCGTGACAGGTATGCCCTGCCGAGCCAGTAACTGCCAGGCTCGGGCGGTCCATCCCTTGGAGCCAAGACCGCCCAGCTCGCCTCCGGTCGTATAGGAGTCCCCGACCACCGCGATGTGGTTCCGCGAGGCGTCCAACGTCAGTATCTCGTTGTGCCTCACCGGCGTTGATCGCGCGCTCAGCACGCCACCCACTAAAGCGATCGCGACGAAAAGTGTGACCAGACGACTCACCGGAACAGCGTACGGCCCAACCCGCAAAAAAGTCGGGTGGACGCAATTGTGCACAATGCGTTACAACATCGCTGCTTTGTCATCGGGCACAGCAGGATTCGACTATCTGCCAACTGTCAGCCCGCGCGGGCGGCGACGGCATTCGCCGGCACTTGCCGGGGGCCATGCAGGGGTTGCAGCTTGCCGTGCGCCGGATCGGCGGCCCCGATAGGGGCCTCGGCGTGTGAGTCTTTCGCGTCGGCTTGAGGGTCTCGAGCCTTGACCATTCTTCGCATCCAGACCCGGGCGGGCTCCTCGACGAAGTGGTACAGCGCCGCGCCGCCGAGGACGGCTACTCCCAGCACGCCAACCACGATCAACTTCGCAGACCAGCTCGGCGTGAGGACGATCTCGAATTGCGCCGTGAACCAGTTCCAGGCGGTGTGCACCAACTCGTGCACCATGTAGAGGCTGAACGAGATGTATCCGCCGTACACCATGATTCGGGTGGATAGCAGCCGCGGCAGACTGCCGACTCCGATCGCCAACGTCACGACCAGCGGCACGAACAGCACGTCGACGAGGCCGCTTGAGTCGGAGACCTTCGGCACAGGATGCGCATCGAGGAAATAGAGAATGCCGACGATGCCGACGCCAAGCGCTAGCGACAGATAACCGGCAACACGGCGGGCGCGGTCAGTTGGCTGCAGTTTACGAACCGCCGCGCACGCCAGGGCGCCCGCAGTGAACTGCATGACGATCCGCGGCAGCCAGCTCCACGGTGTGTAGAACTGGCCGGTCGCCAGCAGCAGCACCGTCGGCGGCAGCGAGGCGGCAACCGCCAGCCACAGCAGGCCCCCTGCCCTCGTCGCACGGGCTATCCGGAAAATCACCAGCACCAACAGCCCGAACAACAGGTACGCCAGCCACTCTGCGCTGATCGACCAGGCGGGCCCGTCCCAGCTGGACCCGTCGAAGTACGGCTGGAACCACAGCTGCACCAGCAAGACCTGGCGCACGTAGCTGACGGCGTTGAGCTGGTCGACGGCCTTGGACGGCTCGTGACCGACATACAGCGTGAAGATGATCCACGCCGCCGCGAGATGCAGCGTGACCAGATAGACCGGCCACACCCTGGCCAGACGCAACCACAAGAAGTGCAGCGTTGACCGTATCGAGAACGACTCGCCCATGCGGTCGAGATAGGTCCAGGTCAGCACGAACCCGCTGAGCATGAAGAACAGGTCGACGCCTTGTGCACCGCAATTGATCACAGGGGCGAGAGCAGACCTGAAGCCGGGCGCCGATACCTCGAGCCATGGCCGGAAGTGAAACAGCACCACCCACACTGCGGCGACGATGCGCAAGCCGGATAGGGCTTTGATCTCTCCGGTGCGCACAAAACTCTTTTCGTGAGGGACTCTGCTGTTTCGTTCGGGCCACGCCGCTGCGACCGCCGGCACCGCGATCCGCCTCCCCACGGTCTCGCATCCACCGGCGTTGGCAGAATATCAGCGCGATCGCCCGGTTGCCGCGCGCGGAATGCTGTGTTGTTCCTGCGAACCCGCGTGTCGCACGCCGTCAGTTAAAGGACTCCGCCGAGTAGTCCGCCGCGTTGATCGCTGCTTCGGGGCGGAGTCTGATTCGGAAACGGCGCACGTGATTCGGGGCTGACACTGATCGGCGCGCGCGTCGTGGGTGGCGGCGCCACCGTAGCGGGAGGCTCGCTGGCAATCGTCGGCGGCTGCGGCGCCGGCGGCTGTCGCGGCTGGACGGTCGGCGTCGCGGCCGGTGTGCGGACGGCGGATGTACTGACCGTGGCCGGGCCGGCTGGAGCAGAACGATGGCCGTCGCCGTGGCGACTCCAAGCGTTGCTAGCACAACGCCCGCGGGGACTATTCGGCGTGACCATCGGTTGTTGTCCTCGGGCTGCGCGGTCGCTCGGGGGCTGTCGTCGTGGCCGTCACCGGCCGACTCATCGGCTTCCAGCGGCTCGAACAGGTAGTCGAACCGACCGGGGAGGTCCTCCCGCAGCGTGCCGCGATGGTACGCGCGCAATTTGCCATCAGGCTGCATTGTGACCGAACTGGTAGCGCGATTGAGTTAGCTGACTGGGTGGCCGCGGGTGACGTCTCTGCACGAAGAGCGTCGAGGAGGCAGAGTGGATATGCTTGCGCCTTCTTGACGGAGGACGACCATGTCTGCTGAACCCGGCACCGCCGCGCCATCGCCTGCCAAGTCGAACAGCGCCTCCGGTCACATCCGCCTGACGTCACACAGCGGCGGCCTCGATGCTCCGCCGATTCGCTGGGGCGCGCCGACGGCCGCCGAGCGCGGACCACTCATCGGTACCACCACCAAGCGTGGCCATCGCAATGTGATCGGCACGCATAGCGGGTCGTACAGCGTGTACCGGGCGCTCGCGGTGGCGGCAGGCGCGTTGTCGCGTGAGCACAAGGCCGACCTCACGGACACGGCGCCCACCGACGTCTTCGGTCCGTTCCCTCAGTGGAGCGAGCCCGGCAAGATCGTCAGCCTCGACCCGTGGGGCGCCATGGTGGCCGACGTTTTCGCCGCCGATCTGGCCGCCGGTTACGACGTCCGCCCGACCATCGCCATCACCAAGGCGCACGTGATCGTGCCCGAGATCATGGACGCCGTACAGAAAGGACGCTTGGTCCCCGACGGCAAGATCCTGCTGCCGAATGGCGCGGCGCTGGTGACCAAGGCGGCGGTCGAGCCCGTCTGGCATCTGCCGGGGGTGGCGCACCGATTCGGCTGCAGCGAAACGGATCTGCGCCGCGTGCTCTTCGAAGAGACCGGCGGCATGTACCCCGAACTCGTCACGCGGCAGGACCTCGAAGTTTTCCTTCCGCCGATCGGCGGGCAGACCGTTTACATCTTCGGCAACGGCCGCGACCTCGGCGATCCCACCGTGGAGTTGACCGTCCGCGTGCACGACGAATGCAACGGCTCGGACGTGTTCGGCTCGGACATCTGCACCTGCCGCCCCTACCTCACGCATGCAATCGAGGAATGCATCCAGGGCGCCCAGCGTGGCGGCGTGGGCCTGGTGGCCTACTCCCGCAAGGAGGGCCGCGCGTTGGGCGAGGTGACCAAGTTCCTGGTCTACAACGCGCGCAAGCGCCACGCGGGCGGCGACACCGCCGAAGGCTACTTCGCGCGCACCGAGTGTGTGGCCGGTGTGCAGGACATGCGGTTCCAGGAACTGATGCCCGACGTGCTGCACTGGCTGGGGATCAGGAAGATCCACCGCTTGGTCTCCATGAGCAACATGAAGTACGACGCCATCACCGCTTCGGGGATCGAGGTTGGCGAGCGCGTGAACATCCCGGACGCGCTGATTCCGGCCGACGCACGCGTGGAGATCGACGCCAAGATGGCGGCCGGCTACTTCACTCCAGGCCCGATCCCCGACGCCGACGAACTGAGAAAGGCCAAGGGCCGGGGGTTCGAGGGATGAGCCTTGTCGGCGTCCGTCCCGATCACGACACCAGCCGGCCCGCCGGTGCGGCCGCGGTGCTGCGCACCACGACCGCGATCCGCGAGCGCGCGCAGTATCTGCTGCATCGCGCGCGGGCGGGCGACTCGCGTTGGTTCGGCGTCGACGACGATTCCCTGCCTGCGGCCGCGACCGAAGTCGCCGACGTCACGCGCGCCCGCTACCCCG
>JBKOYU010000322.1:0-3304 GCA_046725575.1 Actinomycetota bacterium
TTGCATCGCTTCGAGCGACGGTGCGTCGCTGGGGGCCAACGACACCGCGTGCGCCTCACCGACCTTTTCCAGCTGGGGGGCGATGACGTTCACGATCACGACGATCGCTATCCAGCCGAGGAAAATCGGCACCGAGAACAGGCGAATGAAGCGCGGGATCATCGGGTGCGCGCCGACGTGTGTGTTGCTCATGCCGACTTCACCAAGCAGAAGGTCTGGGCGGTCACGCCGTCGGTCGTCCTCTCGTCTTTGATCACGCCGTCGACGGTGATCCGGCAGGTGATGCTGCCTCCGTCGCTCTGGGCAATGATGTTCGGGCTAGCGGCGGGCGCCGTCGTCGTCAAGGTCAGCTCCCACGGCAACGGCGCGTTCTCGGCCTTCTGGGGCTGAGCGTCGAGGTCGAGGTAGTTAATGGTCGCCACGCTCCCGGTACCGAAGATCTCGTACTTCACGACTTTGGGATTGAACGGCTCGGGGTCATTGACCAGGCCCGCGCCCGGCTTGGTGAGCACGGTGTGGCCGAAGAATCCGCGGAAGCGGTCCACCACGAACATCGCGATGACCACCACGAGCAGGATCACCAGCAGTACCCAAATGCGCTTGGCAAAACGCAACATCAGACGATTCGCTCCCGACCTTTGCTACCCATCGATGCCCTCTTCTAGTGCCTGTCTCAGCCCATTGCGGCTATAACTTAGCTGGTATAACTTCCCACCGCGATTCCATTAGCTCAATTAATTGTGTTGCTGGTCACCTCCGCACCGCCCGAACGTGCTGGGTCACTGAACTCCGCCGTTCCCGGCTGCTCCGGATCCCACGACGGCATTTCAAAGCGGTCAAGACACCGCTCGATGAAGCCTGTGGCCTGATCATGTCCGCGGGTGATGCCGAGTCCCTGCTCGTGGAGCACCATGCGGGCCAGGCCGCCCATGATCATCGACATGACCACCGGCGGGAATAGTTCAAGATCGACGCCGCGGGCCTTCAACGCCAGGGTCACCACACCCTCTTCCAGATCGCGGAAACGCATTGCGTATGCCGAGATCTCGCTGCGGATGGCCTTGCGATGGTTGGCCATCGCCAAGAACTCCGTAAACAGTTGGGCATCCGTCGCGCTGTTGAGCTGCCACAGTGCATGCAGTGGCTGTGCCTCGGCGATCGCCTGGCGCTGGCGCTGCAGATTGTGCTCGGCCTTGTCGCGCAGCACGGCGACGAACAGATCGTCCATGCTCGGGAAGTAGTAGTGCACCAGTGCGGCCTTGACGCCGGCCTTGGCCGCCACTCGCCGCGACGTCGCCGCTGCATACCCCTCTTCCAGCATGATTTGGGCGGTCGCCTCGATCAGCGCCTCCCGCGTCGCCTCCCGGCCAACCCGTGGCCGCTCGTCAGCGGGGCGCCTGATCATGAAGGCAGACTAACGGTTGGGCGACTGCCCAACAACCGGTAGCAGCGACCCAGCGGGATGTTTGAGACTTTTTCGTCGGGGGAAGGGCCGTCCCATGAGGAAGTTCGTCCGTCGCCTGGCCGCCGTCATTGGCGCGGCGTTGGCCTCGTTGACGGCTTTGGCCGTCTGGACACCGGCAGTCGGCACGGCACAGCCCCTTGATTGTGGGAACGGCTGGTGGGATCCCGTCGGCAACGTGTGTCGCCCGCCGGTGGTGCAGCCCCTGCTGTGCGAGAACGGTTGGTGGTGGGATCCGGTCGCCAACGTGTGCCGTCCGCCTGCTGTCCCGCCGCCGCCGATGTGCGACAACGGTTGGTGGTGGGATCCAGTGGCCAACGTGTGCCAGCCACCGCTGATCCCGCCCGCCGCTTAGCTTTCCGGCGCTTTCGGCGGCAGCAGTGACTCGAGTTGCCTCAACGTGTCGCTGAGCGCCTCGGTGCGTCCGGCTCCGCTCGCGAGCTTGCGCCCGACGGCGCAGCCGATCACGAACGCGGAGAGCGGTGTCATCTTGCGCTCGACCCGATGCGCGACATCGCCGGCCGCGTCGAGCAGCTCGGTCATCTCCGTGGAAGTCAGTGGTGCCTCGCCGAGGCTGCGCGCAAGCTCGTCGATCCAGTCGTCCATTCGTTCCTCCCGGTCGGCGTTCATGTCCAGTATTCGCACGCCAAACGCTCCCAGTCGAACTTGCTATTTTTGCTAAGATACGAAAATCGCTCGCCGATCGTGATTCCCAGCGCCGAGGCTGCCGTCGTCGCACACCCCTGACCCGTCTGTGCACCCGATCATCGAGACGAGCCTGCACTTTATGCGGACCCTTGGCTCCGGCATGGGAGGGATGACGCACGAGAACGACGTGCGGATCGCCGAGGGGCTGCAGAACATGTCGCTTCCCGACGATCCGGCCGAGGCGATGGCGCGCTGGCGCGGTGCGGTCAACGAGGCGGTCACGAAGTGGCACCGGGCCCGCGGCTGCGACTTTCCCGACCTGAACGATCTGGATCGTCGCGGCGTCATCGACCCGATCGGGTTCTGCTTCCCGCACTACTTCATCCTGCCCACCTACAGCAGCGCGTCGTCGTATCGGATCCGCCCGCTGGGGCCCGAACAGACGCTGTTCGAGATCTGGTCGCTCACCCGCTATCCGGGCGACCGCTCGCCGGGCAAACCCACGCCGCCCGAGCCGCTGACCCCCGATGACCCCGAGCTGGCCGACGATCCCGGCGCAGGACTTCTCCAACCTGCCGCGTCAGCAGAAAGGCCTGCACGCCAAGGGATTCGACTTCATGCGGCTGTCGACATGCGCCGCCGCTACAGCGGGGATCAACCCAACGAGGGCAAATGGTCGATCGCGAATGCGGGCGACACCGGTGAGGTGCTGCAAACGGCGATGAGCCTCGGCGCGAAGACCGACCTGCTCGACGAGGCCTGGTGGCTGCCATCGGTTTTCATCGTCGACGGTGGGAACGCCGCCAAGTCGCTCCGCTCGGGGCGGCAGCGGCCCGGGAGCGATCTACGTCGACTCGACCGGTCGCCGATTCTGCAACGAGTCCAACTCGTACGTCGAGGTCGGCAAGGCGATGTACGCCAACAAGGCGGTGCCGTGCTGGATGGTGTTCGACGAAGGTTACGTCGGCAGGTACGTTTCGGGCGCCAACCCACTGAGAAAGCGCCGCCTGCCCGAGGAACTGATCGAGCGCGGAGCCGTCATACATGGCGACACCATCAGCGACCTCGCGCGCCAAATCGACGTTCCCGCTGACGAACTGGAGCACACAGTCCAGCGGTTCAACCAGTTCGCGGCCAAGGGTCTCGACCCGGATTTCGGCCGGGGCCAGTCCTCATACAACGACTGCCTCGGCG
>JBKOYU010001142.1:0-3461 GCA_046725575.1 Actinomycetota bacterium
ACTCAAGGAATCCCCGACCTTTGTCGAGCTTGAAAAGCGCAACCAGGTTGCCGAGCGCCCGCTTCCCGAGCTGTTCCGAACCGCGCGCAGGCAGGTCTGGCGCGGAATCGGGCTGCGAATGGCAGAGAACGGCGGCTCCTACCTCTTCAGCACGTTGTCCATCACCTTCGTCACCTCGGGCGCCGTAGGTCTCGGCAAATCGATTGGCCCGCTCGCGGTGGCTGTGGCCTCGGCTCTGGGCATACTCACCGTTCCCCTGGCTGGCGCACTGTCCGATCGATTCGGAAGGCTTCCGGTCTATCGTGCTGGTGCGATCTTCATGGCGCTGCTCGCGCTGCCCGCGTGGTACCTGCTCTCGCTGGGCAACCCCGTGCTGGTCATCCTCGTCGTCGTGCTCGGCGTCAGCCTTGGGGTGAACACCATGCTCGGCGCGCAGTGCTCGATGCTGCCTGAACTGTTCGGAAACCGGCACCGCTACATCGGGGTCGCGGTATCGAGGGAGTTCTCCGCGGTGATCGCGGGTGGCATCGCGCCGCTGGTGGGCGTCTGGTTCCTGTCCATGACCGAGTACTCCTGGTGGCCGTTGGGCCTCTACACCCTCGGGCTGGCCGTCATCACCATCGCCACCACTTTCGTCACGCCGGAGACCAGGGGTCGCGACCTGAACCTGATCGACGACGCTGGCCTTGACCGCAGCGGAAAGACTGCGGCAACAACATGATTCATTCACTGTTCGACATCGCCGGGCGCACGGCGCTCGTGACGGGCTCGTCCCGCGGGATCGGCCGAGCGTTGGCGGAGGGTCTCGCCGAGGCCGGCGCAGAAGTAATCCTGAACGCGCGCGACGACGCTGCGCTCGGTGTGGCCGCGGACGAGATCAAGCAGACGACCGGTGCGGCGGTGCATGCAGTGCCGTTTGATGTCACCGATCCGGCTGCCGTCGCCTCGGGTATCGCCCGCATCGAAGAGTCGGTCGGGCCGCTCGATATCTGTGTCAACAACGCCGGAATGCAACGGCGGGCACCGTTCACGGAGTTCGCCATCGAGGACTGGAATGCGTTGATGGCCACCAATGTCACCAGCGCTTTCCTGGTTGGCCGTGAGGTCGCCATCCGGATGAAGCAGCGCGAGCGCGGCAAGATCATCAACATCGCGTCGCTGCAATCGGAGGTGAGCCGACCCGGCATCGCTCCGTATGCCGCGACGAAGGGTGCGATCAAGATGCTGACCCGGGGAATGTGCGCGGATTTGGCCGGTTCTGGAATCTGCGTCAACGCAATCGGTCCCGGCTACTTCGAGACCGAACTCACCAGCGCGCTGGTCGCCGACGAGGCATTCTCCGCCTGGGTTCGCGGCCGCACACCGGCGGGGCGTTGGGGCAAGGTCGACGATTTGGTGGGCACACTGATCTATCTCGCCTCAGATGCTTCCGCGTTTGTCAACGGCCAGATCGTGTACGTCGACGGCGGCATGCTCTCCGTACTGTGAAGGACTTCTGGAGAACAAGCAGGAAAGGCAAATCGATGAAGGCCCTCGTGGTACATGGATCTGGCGATCTGAGAATCGATGACCTCCCTTGGGCGTCGCCCGAAGCGGGTCAGGTTCTGGTGCGCAACACCCATGGCGGAATCTGCGGCTCCGATCTGCATTACTACCGGCACGGCGCCGTCGGTTCTTTCGCCTTGCGCGAACCGCTGGTCCTCGGGCACGAGGTTGTCGGTCGGATCGAGCTCGACCCGTCGGGGACACTGCCCAAGACCACCCCGGTGGCGATCCACCCGGCCTCGCCGTGCGGGCATTGTCCCGAATGTGTCAGCGATACACGCAACGTCTGCCGCAATGCGCGCTATTTCGGGTCGGCCGCGAGCTTTCCACACACCCAAGGCGGGTTCGCCGAGCACATCGTTGTCCGCCAGGATCAGATACGGGTGTTGCCGTCAACACTTCCGCTATCCCGCGCAGTGCTCGCCGAACCGTTGGCCGTGGGACTGCACGCCCTGAACCGGGCTGGCGGGGTAGGCGGGGCAAAGGTGTTGGTCAGCGGCTCCGGCCCGATCGGCATCCTCGCGGCTGGCGCCGCGAAAATGGCTGGTGCCGATGAAGTTTGGACCACTGACCTGCTGGAGCAGCCCTTGAAGATCGCTCTGGACGTGGGTGTGGATCGCACCGTGCGCATCGGTGACGGTGAACTGCCGGATCAGTATTTCGATGTGGCGATCGAAGCATCCGGTGCCTCGCTCGCCCTGGGTTCCGTACTGGCCGCCGTGCGCCGGCGAGGCGTCATGGTGCAGCTGGGTATGTTCCCACCCGGGCCGCGGCCCGCTGAACTGTCGGCGCTCGTGGCCAAGGAGATCGACCTTCGCGGCGCCTTCAGATTCGACAGCGAGTTCGATGAATCCATCGCTCTGCTCGCCCGAAGCGAAGCGTTGGACCCGGTGATAACCCACAGCTTCGCGCTGAGCGAGGCGGTAGCAGCAATGGACATCGCCGCGAACCCCGCATCCTCGAGCAAGGTTGTCCTTCGCCTGTCCGGCGGCTGAAATCGCCTGCCGGGATTGACGATTAGCCTGGACAGAATAGGAGCTGACAAATGTCCACCAGCGGTTTCGATGTGTCTAGTTCTCGGGTGTCCCGGGTCGGCGTCGTGGGGCTGGGAGTGATGGGACATGCCATCGCGACGCGTCTCCTTCAAGAGCGTGGCGACCTGGTTGTCCATGACCTGCGACGCCACGTCGCAAGTGATCTCGTCGAAGCGGGAGCGCAGTACTGCGGCGCTGCAGCCGAGGTGGCCGAGCGTTGCGACGTGATTGTGCTGTCGTTGAACACCGCGCATGTGGTCGAGGAAGTGGTCTTCGGCGAGGGCGGTGTCGTCTCGGGTTGGGGAGTCGGCGAGGACGGATTAATCCTCGACATGTCATCGATCGCTCCCGATAGCACTCGCGAGTTCGCACGACGGGTCGCCGACCTGGGTCACGTATGGGTAGACGCGCCGTTGTCGGGCGGCGCTCCTGGAGCGCTGGCAGGCCGGCTGACCATCATGGCCGGCGGTGACGACACCGCGGTGTCGCGAGCCAACACGGTGCTGAATCACCTCGCGTCCAAGGTAACTCACGTAGGCGACTGCGGCGCAGGGCAATTCGTCAAACTGATTAACCAAGTCCTCGTCGGCATCGGATTTAGCGCCCTCGCCGAAGCCGCAGCGATGAGTCGGTCCGCGCACCTGGATCCGCAGACGGTACTGTCCTCGATAACCGGCGGGCGAGCCGATTCCCCACTGTTCCAAGAGTTCTTCATTAAGTTCGCCACAACCGATCTCACTCCTACGGGAAACATCGGCAACATGGTGAAAGATCTTGGAACCGCCATCGCAGCAGCACATTCGGAGAAGCTGACGATCCCGCTAACCGAGTTCGTCCTCGCCCAGAACCAGGACCTGGTCGCACGAGGCTATGGACTCCAGG
>JBKOYU010000710.1:0-3213 GCA_046725575.1 Actinomycetota bacterium
GCCTCCTGTGATCGGGGAGTCCGTGACGAAACGGTGCCGGTGCGGGATGGATTCGGTCCGGCGGCTGCAGCTACGCGAGGCCGAAATCAGTCGGGCATGTAGCCGGCGTGCGGGGCTGGCTCAAATCGCGCTTAGAGGCGTGGCGCACGTCGGCGCGTTTGCTCCAGCACAATAACCACCCGCAGATTGGAGGAACCGGCGGTACAATCAAAACGATTGCTGTCCGTTCCGGATTTAGTTGGCATGCCGAACGTGATGTATGCCAACATTTTCGGATGGATGAGGGCGAAAACTGTCCGGAGCAAGATGACATTTCCGTATGGTCGAATGCCGTGGTTTGCAGTCTCAAGTCCTCCCTTCGTTGCGGTGGCCGAGCACGACGTCGTTGCCGGGTGGTTTGGGCTTCGGCGGCACGGAAGGCCGATCGTTGCCGTGGTCACGCGGGTGATCGGATCAAGGTGCCGCCGCTGCGTTCCCCGACTGAGGAACGCGGAAGGGGAGAGCTGCGGATGCGTGCGGATTTCTTCGAGCGGAGGCGAGTCTGAATGAGCCGCGAAAAGCAACTGCGTCGTGCGCAGAGGGCGCTAAAGAGGGCCGATGCCAAACGCATTCGCAAGGTTCAGCGGGACGAGCGCAAGACTGAACTGAGCATGACTGTCGTCAATGCCATTATGGATCAAGGAGATCCGATGGTATCACTGGAGAACGTGATCAAGTTCGCGGTCCAGCAGACCCATGCGGCACTTCTGTATGCCGACAAGGTGACCTTGGTCAGTCCGTCGGTTGCCTTGATGCAGTCGGTGGATGACGCCGGGAACCGCAGGGGAATCGACGCTCTGCTAGAGCTCGCCAAGGTCGCGCCGAAGTACTTTCCCGACGCGGCGACGGAGTTGCAGGCGTTCAAGCAAACAATCGAAAACGTGCCCCCGCGGGCGCGGTGGAAGGCGCATGAACAACGCGAATACGAAGCGATCATCGACAAAGCCAAAAAGCTGTTCAGCCCAATTCACGAAGAGTTGCGTGAGCGAGCCGACAAGATCCACGCGGAAACTGGCTTTGATCAGCTCCAACTAGCAGTTGACGCAGGGATTCTCACTATTGAGCGTATGGCGGGTGTCGACGTGTCAGAGATCGGTGACAGTGGCGACACGATGGTGCTTGGCTTCCTAGACCGAATCCAGAAGCTGTTCGAGACGCGTAACGAATATCCGTTGTTCGATGCGAACGCACCGTGTTCTTCACCGATCCCACACTGCGACAAGCAGACTCGGCTATCACGAACGACCGAACCATCGACACGCTCACCTGCGGCAGTCCCGCGTCGTCCCCGACCACCAACGGCTGCAGGAACCGTCGCCCGGTGGTGCGGTAGTACCAGACCGTGCCGCGGGCCAGACCCCGCTCCTCGATCAGGAACGCCGCGAAATCATCCAGCAGCCACGCCAACCGATCGTCGGCCACGAATCGTGTCGCGACCGGGATCACGTCCAGCTCACGCAGATACGTCACCAGCACCGGCAGCCCCCTCGGTGTCGTGCGCCGCCGCGGGTCGCTGGCGCGCCGCTCGCGCACGAACCGCTCCAGTTCGGCGGACGACAAGTCGGCTCGACGCAGGCCCCGCGCCACCAGCCATCGGCTCAAACCAGCCAGCGACCGCAACGCGAACACCACCGACCAGGGCGAATACCCGAGCCGCTCCAACTCTGCGCGGAACCCAGCCGCATACGGCTCCAGCGGGCCCGACACGTGCACACGCCTCGCCACCGTCATTTCGATTACCTCCTTCGCCGAAGCGGGCGCTCTGGACGAACAGAAGCATCGAACCGACGCGGAATTATGCCGAGTCGTTCGCGGGCACCTCCGGTGCTGCAGCAGCACACGACCTCGCCGAGCACGGACGCTCGGGATAATCACCGGCTCCGGATAACGTCAAGAGCCGCAACCTTCCAATTGGTCGTGACCGAGCAGGTGGGATTCCTCCACTTTTCCGACCGCAGACGCCCAGAGTTCCCCAGCGGCATGAATCCAATTCCCGTGGAAAGCACAGCGAATATTGCACTCTGGCTTGACAATGGGATCTCCGTCACCGGCCAAATGCTTCATTCCAGTGTTAGGGATTCCGTTCCCGTCAGTTGCTCGGTGGAGGTGTCCTTTAGTGCGACTCCAGACCTCCCGAGTCGTCGCGCTCCGGCGATGAGGCTGGCGGTGATCTGTGCGGCGCGCGCGTAGCCGAGCCCTTCGGGCGGGTGGATGTTGGAGATGCAGTTGCGGTCTGCATCGGTGCGTCCCGGCATCGGCAGGTGCGTGAGGTAGATGCCTAGGCTGTCGGCGACGGACAGCCCGGGCCGTTCGCCGATCAGCACGATCGTGGTCCGCACACCCATTGCGTGGCCGATGTGGTCACCGAGCGCCACGCGCGCCCGCACGGCGATGACCGGTGGGGCGATGCTGTAGCGGGGCCGCAGTTCGGCGATCAACGCGTCCAGCAATCCGACACCGTGGTCGGCCAGGGCGCGCGGCGACAGCCCGTCGGCGAGGATGAACCCGAGGTCGTGACCACAGTGCGGCAGGGCGGTGAGGTCGGCCGGGGTTCGTCCCAGGTCGGGGCGGCGTAGGTATTCCCCGCGGCTGCCGGCGTTGCTGGACACCAGCGCGGCCCGGCCAATTCCGAGTCGATCGACACGGTCACGAAACGCGGAGATGTCGAAGGAAAAGTGCACCGCGTCGCGGGCGGCAGCGTGCGCGGCCTTGAATTCCAGGACGCGCCGGGAGGGAAGGGAATTGCCGGTGCGTCCCAACCCTATTCGTGCTTGGGTGGTGGCCCGCAGGGGAGACCAGACGTCGTGGTGTCCGGTCGGTTGCACCGTGGTTGCGCGAGTAGGGATTCGGGTGCTCATATGATTTGGTTCCTTGTTCATCAGCTGGCCGTCAATGCGAGCAGTGGTGACGTGGACGCATCTATGGGCAGTATTCGTCCGGCGTCGTCGGACATGCCGAGGCTGTGCAACCACGCCTCGAACTCGGGAGCCGGACGCAGTCCCAAGACGTCGCGGACGTAGAGGGCGTCGTGGAACGACAGACTCTGGTAGCCGAGCATGACGTCGTCGGCACCAGGGACGGCGATGACGAACGCTGCACCGGCGACACCGAGCAGCGTGAGGAGAGTATCCATGTCGTCCTGGTCGGCTTCGGCATGGTTGGTGTAGCAGACGT
>JBKOYU010000539.1:0-2879 GCA_046725575.1 Actinomycetota bacterium
GCCGTAGATGGTGTCCGCGCGGGTGAACAGGTAGAGGTGCTGCCACACGTCGAACTCGCCGCCTTTGGCCACCAGACCGGCCTTCCCGACGATGTCCATCGCCAGCTCGCCCAGGTCGCGATGCCAGTTGGCCCACAACAGTTTCGACACGTTGTCCTGACCGGGCTGCTCGGCGTCCATGGTTGCCAGCGCGTAGGACCGCATCGTTTGCAGGCCCGCCCACGACCGGGTCAACCGCTCGCGGATCAGCGGGTCGTCGGCGGCGCCGGTACGTTTGGCCAGCTCCACCAGGTTGGAATGCTCACGCGAGTAACGGATCTGCTGGCCCAGGGTCGACACCCCGCGCTCGAACGTCAGCGTCCCCATCGCGACCCGCCATCCGTCGCCGGGCTGGCCGACCACCAGGTCGGCGTCGGTGCGGGCGTCGTCGAAGAACACCTCGTTGAAATCCGCGGTCCCGGTCAGCTGCACGATCGGGCGGATTTCGACGCCCGGTTGGTCCAGCGGCACAAGCAGATACGACAGACCGGCGTGCCGCTTGGAGCCCTTCTCGGTGCGGGCCAGCACGAAGCACCACTGCGACAGGTGGGCCATCGACGTCCACACCTTCTGGCCGTTGATCACCCACTGGTCGCCGTCGAGTTCGGCCGTCGTCGAGACGTTGGCCAGGTCGCTGCCCGCACCGGGTTCCGAGTAGCCCTGACACCACAGCTCGGTGACGTCGAGGATCTTCGGCAGGAAGCGCTTCTGCTGTTCGGGGTTGCCGTAGGCGATCAGCGTCGGCCCGAGCAGTTCCTCGCCGAAGTGGTTGACCTTGTGGGGCGCGTCTGCGCGGGCGTACTCCTCATAGAACGCGACGCGGTGCGCGACGGACAGGCCCCGCCCGCCGTGTTCGACCGGCCAGCCCAGGCACGTCAGACCGGCAGCCGCCAGATGCTGGTTCCACGCCCGCCGTTCCTCGAACGCCTCGTCCTCGCGCCCCGGCGCGCCGAGGCCTTTGAGCGCGGCGAATTCGCCGACGAGGTTGTCGGCGAGCCAGTCGCGGACCTCGGCCCTGAACTCCTGGACCCCTATCACACTTGTAGGCTAACCTACCAAGCACTTGCTTTGTTAGAGGAGCATCGATGACGAGGCCCGGCGGGCATACGGAGCGGTGGGGGCACTCCCCTCGCAAGCTGGGGACCCACCCGCCCGAAGGGCAGCGGGACGACCGGGGAATGTCCCAGCCTGGGACCATTCCGCAGGTCCTGGACCGGATTGCCGACCAATTCTCCGAGCACGACGCGCTGGTCGCTGCCGGCGGTGCCGGCGATCCCGCTAGGGCCGGTCGGCGGCTGACCTTCGCCCAACTGCGCGACGAAGTCCGCCGGGCGGCCGCGGCGATGATCGATCTGGGCGTACGCGCCGGAGATCGGGTCGCAATCTGGTCGCCGAACACCTGGCACTGGGTGGTGGCGTGCCTGGCTACCACCTACGCCGGCGGCGTGCTCGTGCCGCTGAACACCCGCTATACCGCCAGCGAGGCCACCGACATCCTGTTGCGCACCGGCGCACCGCTGCTGTTCGCGTCCGGCGAGTTCCTCGGCGCCGACAAGGCCGCTTCGATCGACCGCGACGCCCTGCCCCAACTGCGGCACATCGTCCGGGTGCCGATCGAGAAGAACGACGGAACCTGGGACGAGTTCATGCGCCGGGGCACCGACCTCGAGGCCGCCGGCGCCCGCGCGGCCGCCGTGAAACCCGACGATGTCTCCGACATCCTCTTCACCTCCGGCACCACCGGCCGCAGCAAGGGCGCGCTCTGCGCGCATCGGCAGTCACTCGCCGGCTCGGCGGCGTGGGCGGAGTGTGGCCAGATCACCAGCGAGGACCGCTACCTCTGCATCAACCCGTTCTTCCACAACTTCGGCTACAAGGCCGGAGTCCTGGCGTGCCTGCAGACCGGGGCGACCCTGATCCCGCAGCTGACCTTTGACCCCGAGTCGGCCATGCAGGCAGTGGCCGACCACCGCATCACCGTGCTGCCCGGGCCGCCTACGATCTATCAGACGCTGCTCGACCATCCCAAGCGCGGCGACTACGACCTGACCTCGCTGCGGTTCGCGGTCACCGGCGCGGCGGTCGTCCCGGTCGTGCTGATCGAGCGCATGCAAACGGAACTCGACATCGACATCGTGCTGACCGCATACGGCCTGACCGAGGCCAACGGCTTCGGCACCATGTGCCGGGCCGACGACGACGCGGTCACCGTCGCCACTACATGCGGCCGCCCGATCGCGGACTTCGAGCTGCGCATCGGTGAACATGACGAAGTCCTGTTGCGCGGGCCGAACGTGATGTTGGGCTACCTCGACGATCCGAAGGCCACCGCGGCAGCGATCGACTCCGACGGATGGCTGCACACCGGTGACGTAGGAAAGCTAGACGCCGCAGGCAATCTCAGCATCACCGACCGGCTCAAAGACATGTACATCTGCGGCGGGTTCAATGTGTATCCCGCCGAGGTGGAGCAGGTGCTGGCGCGGCTCGATGGTGTCGCCGAGTCCGCGCTCATCGGGGTGCCCGACGAACGACTCGGCGAGGTCGGCAAGGCGTTCATCGTGACCTTGCCCGGCGCGACGCTCGACGAGGCGACCGTAATCGCTTACACCCGAGAACATTTGGCGAACTTCAAGACACCACGCTCGGTGGAGTTCCTCGATGTGCTGCCACGCAACCCGGGCGGCAAGGTGGCCAAACCACTGTTAAGAGAAAGAGCTTGATGGACCTGAACTTTGACGACGCTACGCTGGCGTTCCAGGCCGAGGTACGCGACTTCCTTGCGACGCACAAGGACTCGTTCCCGACGAAGTCGTACGACACCGCCGAGGGCTTCGAAC
>JBKOYU010000043.1:0-9891 GCA_046725575.1 Actinomycetota bacterium
CGTGGTGGCACGGTTGTGCTGAACGGAGCTCTGACCAACTACTGAGAGGACCAAGCAGCAATGCCCGAAAAATCTGTTGCGGATTTCTGGTTCGACCCGCTGTGCCCGTGGTGCTGGATCACCTCGCGGTGGATCCTCGAGGTCGAGAGAGTGCGGGATATCGAGGTCAACTTCCACGTCATGAGCCTCGCGGTGCTCAACGAGAACAAGGACGTGCCCGAGGAATACCGCGAAGGCCTCAAGCAGGCGTGGAAGCCTGTGCGGGTCGCGATCGCCGCCGAGCGAGCCAAGGGCTCGGAGATCCTGGCGCCGCTGTACACCGCGATGGGCACCCGGATCCACAACCAGAGCTATCGAGACTTCGACCCCGATTTCACAACTGTCATCAAGGAGTCGCTCGAGGACGTCGGGCTGCCGGCCGAGCTGGCTGAGGCCGCGGACACCGACAAGTACGACGAGGCGCTGCGCAAGAGCCACCACGAGGGCATGGACCTAGTCGGCGACGACGTCGGCACTCCGACCATCCACGTCAACGGCGTCGCATTCTTCGGCCCGGTGCTCTCGAAGATTCCGCGCGGCGAGGAAGCCGGCAAGCTCTGGGACGCCTCGGTGACGTTCGCGTCCTATCCGCACTTCTGGGAGCTCAAGCGCACTCGCACCGAGCCGCCCCAGTTCGACTGAGTCAGGCCGGTCGCTCCCACACTCGGTTCGACCGGACGGTGTCCAGCCGGTAGTCGGTGACCCGGATGTCGAACAGCCGGGCACCCAAGTCGCGTGCGCACGACACCGCAGAACGTGGGAGTTGCCGTCGTCGCGCGGGCTCGCGCTTACCACGAGTGTCTTCACGTCGGCTACCAACTTGTTGTGAAGCCCGTTTGTTTCCGGCGCGTTTACTCCGGTTGCGGGTGATGGTCGCGGGCATGACGGTATGACAGTGACACTGACCGAACCCACCGTGCAGACCGACGGCACCTACCGCGACCAGATCGTCGCCGTGGAGCCGGGCGGCAACGAATACATCGCCGAGGCGGACCGCCACGGCAAGCCCAGCCATCTGTTCTGGACCTGGACCTCGCCCAACCTCGAGTTCGCGACGATCTTCGTCGGCGTGCTGGCCGTCGCCGTCTTCGGCATGACCTTCTGGCAGGCGGTGCTCGGCATCGTCATCGGCACCGGCTTGGGCGCGATCGCGCACTACTTCCTTTCCGCACGCGGCCCACTCCACGGGGTGCCGCAGATGGTGCTGGGCCGACTTGCGTTCGGGTTCAAGGGAAATGCCGTGCCAGCCGTGCTCATGTCGGTGACCGCCGGCGTCGGCTGGTTCGCCACCAACAGTGTCAGCGGCGCCTACGCGCTGGCCACGCTGTTCGGCTTCGGGCCGCTGCTCGGACTGGTCATCATCGTGCTGCTGCAGACTGGCCTCGCATTCTTCGGGCACAATCTGGTGCAGGCGTTCGAACGCTGGACGTTCCCGGTGCTCGCGGTGATCTTCGCAATCGCGTCGGTGGTCATCCTGTCGAAGTCCCACTTCGGCGCGCCCGCCGGCGCGGGTGGTGTCGGCGGCATGGGCGGATTCCTGCTGACCGTCGGCACCGCGTTCGGCTACGCCGCCGGCTGGACGCCGTATGCCGCGGACTACACTCGCTACCTGCCCGCGACGGTATCGACCGCCCGCACTGGGTTTTTCGCGGCCGCTGGGCTGTTCCTGTCCTGCATGTTCCTGGAGGTCGTCGGCGCCGCGTCGGTCACCATCGGCGCCGACTCGCTGGGCAACCCGACCGCCGCGTTCACCAGCCAGCTCGCCTCGCCGCTGGCCAAGGCGACGCTGCTGGCCATCGCGATCGGTGCCATCGCGGCCAACTCCATCAACATCTATTCGGGCGCAATGGCTTTCGTGACGCTGGGCATCAAACTGCCGCATCATGTCGCCAGGGCTCTGGTCACCGTATTCTTCGGCGTGGCCGGGTTCCTGGTGGCCTGGTGGGCGCTGCCCGACGCCGCGCAGAGCTACGAGGCGTTCCTGCTGATCATCGCGTACTGGATCGGGCCGTGGCTCGGCGTGATGTTCGCCGACCAATACCTGCGTCAAGGCCAGACCGTGGCCGGTTTCCTATACGACCGCTCCTATGCGAACTGGAACGGCCTGCTGTCGTTCGTCGTCGGGCTGGCGGTGTCGGTGGCGTTGTTCTCGAACCAGGAGAAGTTCGTCGGCTGGGTGGCCAAGGTATATCCCGAACTCGGCGACGTCACGTTCTTCGTCGGGTTCCTGCTGTCCGGTGCGGTGTATCTGGTGCTGTGCCGGTCGAAGATCGCCGCGGAGCGGGTCGGCGTCTAGATGGATGCCGCCGCGATGCTCGAGGTCGCCTACCAGGAGGCCCGAAAAGGCTTGGCGGAGGGCGGAATTCCGATCGGCGCCGCTTTGTTCAGCGCCGACGGTGTGCTGCTCGGCAGCGGTCATAACCGGCGAGTCCAGGACGATGACCCGTCGGTGCACGCCGAAACCGACGCGTTTCGGGCGGCCGGTCGGCAACGGGACTACCGGTCCACGGTGATGGTGACGACGCTGTCGCCGTGCTGGTATTGCACCGGGTTGGTGCGCCAGTTCAACATCGGGGGCGTGGTGATCGGGGAGAGCCGTACGTTTACCGGCGGACACGACTGGCTGGCTGAACACGGCGTGTCGGTGACAGTCCTCGACGACGAGCGATGCGTGACAATAATGGCCGAGTTCATCGCCGCCAACCCGGAACTGTGGAACGAGGATATTGGGCGATGAGCACTTGTGCGAAGAGCGTTGGGAGAGTGACTGAGTGATTGCGACCGTTGACATCTCGCACTGGCACGAGGGCGGTGCGACGGCCGAGAAGGTCGCCGCCGCCGTCGACGAGGGGCTGCGGCGCGCCGGCTTCATCCTCGTCACCGGACACGGCATCGACCCGGCACTGGCCCGGGGCGTGCGCGCCGCCGCACGCGAGTTCTTCAGCCTGCCCGTTGACATCAAGCAGCACTACTCAGTTCCGGTGGCCGGGCACGGCTGGCTCGCACCCGGGGTGGAGGCCAACGCCTACGCCGAAGGCACCGAGACGCCGCCGGACCTCAAGGAGAGCTACAGCCTCGGCGCCGAAACGGCGACCGGGGACCCCGACGTCGACCGGATCTGGTTCGCGCCCAACGTCTGGCCCGATGAGGTTCCGTCACTGCAGCCGTTGGTCAATGAGTACACCGCGGCCTTGCGCGGACTGTCCGACGATCTGCTGGCGCTGTTCGCCTATGCGCTGGGCCTGCCAGACAACCCGTTCGCCTCGTTGGCCAGCCGGCCGACCTGGACGATGAACATCAACCACTACCCGCCGGTGAGCGTGGTCGGCGAACCGGAGTCTGGTCAATTCCGCATCGGCCCGCACACCGACTTCGGCACCGTGACGATCCTCGACCGCGAACCGGGCGCCGGCGGCCTGCAGGTGTATTCGGACGCCAACGGATGGAGCGACGCACCGTACGACCCCGACGCGCTGACCGTGAACATCGGTGATTTGTTGGAGTACTGGAGCGGGCGGCGCTGGCCGTCCGGCCGTCATCGCGTGCTGCCGCCGCAACCGCATGCGCCCGAGGAGGATCTGGTCTCGCTGATCTACTTCTACGAGGCCAACCACGACGCGGTGGTCACCCCGCTGGCGCCGCCGATCGGGCGGGTGTCGGGGCTGGAGCCGGTGACGTCATCGGAGTTCATCAAGGAGCGGCTCGACGCGATCACAGTTGGTTGAGTGCGTCTGCCAGAATGGCCGCCATGCGCGTCTACCTGGGCTCTGACCACGCGGGCTTCGAACTCAAGCAGGTTGTCATCGAGCACCTCCGCAAGACCGGCCACGAGCCGATCGACTGCGGGGCCTACGTCTATGACGCGGAGGACGACTATCCCGCGTTCTGCATCGCGGCAGCGGAGAAGACCGTCGCCGATCCGGGCAGTCTCGGCATCGTGATCGGTGGTTCGGGCAACGGCGAGCAGATCGCGGCGAACAAGGTTCCCGGTGTGCGTTGTGCCCTGGCCTGGAGCGTCGAGACCGCAACGCTGGCGCGCGAACACAACAATGCGCAAGTGATGGGCATCGGCGGCCGCCTGCACACGACCGAGGAAGCGCTGGAGATCGTCGACGCGTTCCTAGGTGCCGAATGGTCGGAAGCCGAACGGCACCAACGTCGTATCGACATCCTCGCCGAGTACGAGAAGACTCACGTCGCGCCGCCCGTGCCCGGCGCACCGGCCTAGGGATGCCCGAAGGCCACACGCTGCACCGGCTGGCCCGGCTGCACCAGCGCCGGTTTGGCCGTGCCCCGGTGATGGTGTCCAGCCCGCAGGGCCGGTTCGTCGACGGTGCCGCATCGGTCAACGGACGGATCCTGAAGAAGGCCACCGCCTGGGGCAAGCACCTGTTCCATCACTATGAAGGCGGCCGCGTGGTGCACGTGCACCTCGGCCTGTACGGCACGTTCAGCGAGGTGCCTATACCGATGCCGCTGCCGGTCGGTCAGGTCCGAATGCGGATGATCGGCACCGAATACGGCACCGACCTGCGCGGCCCGACGGTGTGCGAGGTGATCGAAGAGCCCGAAATCGCCGACGTGGTGGCCAAACTCGGACCGGATCCGCTCCGGCGCGACGCCGACGGTGCGCTGGCCTGGGCGCGAATCCATAAGTCCCGCAGGCCTATTGGTGCGCTGCTGATGGATCAGACGGTGATCGCCGGGGTCGGCAATGTCTATCGCAACGAGCTGCTGTACCGGCACCGCATCGACCCGTACCGCACGGGCACGCACATCGACGAGCCTGAATTCGACGCGATGTGGACCGATCTGGTCGAGCTGATGAAGGTCGGATTCCGCCGCGGAAAGATCATCGTCGTCCTGCCGGAGGATGACCATGGCCTGCCGTCGTACGCGCCAGGCCGGCCACGCACCTATGTCTACCGCAGGGCTGGGGATCCTTGCCGAGTGTGCGGCACTACCATCCGTACGGCGGAACTGGAAGGGCGCAACGTGTTCTGGTGCCCGTCCTGCCAGAAGTAGGCCGACGCACGTTTGCTCGACTAAGAGCTAGCCTCGCTCATTCGTTTGCTAAACGAACCACTGGAGTCCCAAAGCCTGAAATCAGCGAAGTGTCGGCGGGATACACGTAGACCCCTACACCTGCTACTGGTGTCTACATCTGAGGCCACCCCGGCTCAGTCACGAGCGGGTTGGATTGGTGGACTGGAAGCCCGTTGACATGCAGATATGTACGGCCGCGACGAGATTCAACACATATTGGCGCGGCACCGGCGGCGAGGCCGACCTTACCTTCACTGGCGGCGGTGCCGGCGGCAAAGGCGGCACCAGCGGCAGCGGGGACACCGGCGGGACCGGCTCGGGTGGCTCTTCGGGCACCGGCTCGATGGGCTCGTCCGGCGGCCCTGGTGGTAGCGGTGGCAGCGGGGGCAGCGGCGGCACCGCATAACACCGCGGAATAGGGTCCCGGGGACGTCGGCGACACTGACGTCCCCGGGACTACTGCTGTGTGTTGACACTGCGCCCATGGCGCAGAAGTGCGAGTAACCATCGCCGTCACCGCAGAGTCAACGCAAAACCGATGACTCGGCGAGAATCGGTCGGTGGAACTGATCCTGGTTGTCGTCGGCGCCATCATGGTCACTGCCATCGCGCATCGGCGCGGGCTGGAACCCGCGCTCGTCCTCGTCGTCGTCGGGTTTGCGGTGTCGTTCGCGCCGGAATTCAAAGGCATCGAACTGGAATCCGAGGTGCTGCTGTCGGTGGTGCTTCCGCCGCTGCTGTACTCGGCGGCGTTGGACTTCTCGTTCCCGACGTTCCTGCGCAACATCCGGCCAATCCTCGGCCTTGGCGTCGGTCTCGTCGTTGTCACCGCATTTGCCGTCGCCGGTATCGCCTCGTGGCTGGTGCCGTCGCTGACGTTCGCCGCGGCGCTGATCCTCGGAGCGGTGGTGGCGCCGCCCGATGCCGTTACGGCTGTCGCGGTCGGGCGCAAACTGGGGCTGCCCAAGAAGGTCATGGCGATCCTGACGGGCGAGAGCCTGGTCAACGACGCCGCGGCGCTGTCGCTGTTCTCCTTCGCGGTGGCGCAGGTCGCGGGCAGCAAGGCCTTCATTGCGAACCCAATGCTGCTCTTCACCTACAGCGCCGCGCTGGGCACGGCCGTTGGGGCGGCGCTGGGCTATGTCACGCTGTGGATCCGCCGCCGGCTCGCGCATCCCGGCCTGGAGACCATTCAGGGTCTGGTGGTGCCGTTCGCGGCGTTCATCTCCGCCGAGCACCTGCACGCTTCGGGTGTGCTGGCCGTCGTGGTGGCCGGATTCGTGGTGGGCCATGGGGCGCTCGACGCGGGCTACCAGACGCGGCTGCAGGAGCGGTACGTGTGGAATTCCGTCGACGTGATGCTCGAGGCGTTCGTGTTCGCGTATATCGGGCTGCAGCTGCGCTTCGTCCTCGAAGATCTGCGCGAGGCGCACGAGTCGCTGACCGAGGTCGCCTTGGCGTCCGGTGTGGTGTTGGTCGTGGTGCTGTTGATCCGGCCGGCGTGCGTGTTCGTGATGTTCGGTCGCGGCCTGCTGTCGCGTCACGTCGAGTCGCGGCTGAGTGTGCCCGTTCCCGTCGGGGGTGTGCGCGGCGCCCTGGGCACCCGAAAACGCAACAATGGCAAGTGGTTTGCCGTCATCGACCGTCGCCTATTGACATGGCAGGAGAACGTCGTCGTGTCATGGACGGGCATGCGCGGGGTGGTGACGTTGGCTGCGGCGTCGGGCATTCCGATGATGACCACTGTCGGGCAGCCGTTCCCGGAACGGGCGACGATTCAGGCCATCGCGTTCGTGGTCAGTGTCGGCACCCTGCTTCTGCAGGGTTGGACGCTGCCGCTGCTGATCCGTTGGCTCGGGTCGTCATTCGAGGCGGATCGCGTCTCCGACGACGCCGAGACCCGCAAGGCCGAGCAGATCGTGCACACCGCCGCAGACGACGTGCTGGCCCGGTTCGCCGCCGATCCGCCGGCCGGCCTCGACGCCGCGACACTGGCCAACATCAGGTTGACGATCGCCCGGCATTCGCAAGACGCCGACGAGATGCCCGACCCGGAGTCGCACACGCTGCGCGCCGAGGTTTTCTCGTCGCTCTATCGCGAGGTGCTGACGGCGCAACGGGCCGCGCTGATCGACGAACGCGATGCAGGACGCATCGAAGACGAGGCGGCGCGGGCCATGCTGGAGCGGCTCGACCTCCAGGAGGCCGGCGTCTCATCGCGCCTGGAAAGCCGCTTCTAAGCCACTTCTAAGCCGACCAACACGAGATCTCACATTTCGTTGGTCTGCATCGTCTACCGGGTGAAGGGCGAAACCACGCCACGCCCTGGAGAGGACGCGATCCATGGATTTCCCTAGGGAGAGCTTGGAATTGATGAAGACGCTGGCCGACGCGGATCCGGCGGCGCCCACAGCATGTTCGCAGTGGACGGTGCACGATCTCGTTGCGCACCTCGGGGACGCCACACCATCACCGACTCGGCGTTCAGACTCCCTCGACAAAGACGAGTCGTCGGCTCAGCGCCCGGTCCCGGACGACGAGCGCCTTGGAGTACTCCTCCGATGAGTACCAACTCTGCACAGTCTCCATGTCAGGGAACTCGACGATGACGAGCCGTCGTCGCGACGGCCAATCTCCTTCCGCCGCTTCGGGAAGCGCCGCCCGCACGAGGTAGCGCCCGCCGTACTGCTCGATGGACGCCCGCGCCAATTCGCGGTACTGCTGGAAGCTCTCCTCGTCGAGCACCTCGACTTCGGATACGACGTACGCGGCCATCGCGGACTAGAAGCCGCCGAAGTCACCGCCGCCGAAATCACCGCCGAAGTCGCCGCCGCCGTCCCAGCCGCCACCGTCCCAGCCGCCACCGTCGCCGCTATAACCGTCGAAACCGCTCGCGTCGGCGCCGCCGCCGTCGACACCGGCGTCCTGCCCGGCCGCGAACCCGTCGGAATAGCCGTCGCCGTAACCGCTCTCGAAACCCTGTGCGCCGTAATCAACTCCGTGCATGCCGGAGAACAGCGCGTCGAACAACAGCACCGAGCCCAGGCCCCACGCACCGGCCACCAGAGCCGGTTTCCACCACGGCTCCGAATACCAGCCCGCAGGTACCGGACGGCCGGCGACGCGACCGCCGGGGTAATAGTTCGGGGTGCGCTGCGACGGTGCTGGCGACGCCTCGATTTCGCGGCCCTCGAAGTTGATTCGCCTGTCCTCGGTCACGGTGCCCGCCGACCGCTGTCCGGCCAGCGACTCCAATTCCGGCCCGGGATCCATCCCCATCGCGGTGCGTGCGGCGCGCACGTAATAGAGCCCCTCGATGGCGCTTTCCTTGGCCAGAGCGGCCTGTCGCGCGGTGGTGGCCTGATCGATCTGTGACGACGCGGCGGTGTAGCGCTCGGACGCGTCGGCCATGGCCTGCTTGGAAGCGTCGTCGGTGCCCGTCAGGTTGAGCACCTGCCCGCCGAGCCGTTCGATGAGCCGACGGGCATCGGCCTTCGCGTCGGCCAGCGAGGCCGCGTTGCGCCTGCCCGAAGCCTTCGAGGAGCTGTACACGGCCAACGCGATGGCGGCGATGACCACGATGATGAGGACGAGCAAGACGCCGTTCATGGCGTCCAGCGTACCGACAGGAACGCGCCGAACTAGGGCTGCGAATCAGTCGCGAATTACGCCGAGAGCCGAGTAGACCTCGTCGGAGAGCGCCACGCTGCGCGGGTCGGCGTTGCATTTCGTCGCGTCGAAGTAATTCATCACGTACGCGTATCCGATGCGGTGCTCGAGGTCGACGAACGCGAACGAGCCGCCGGACCCGCCATGACCGAACGTGCGCAGGTTCGGGCCCGCAACGCCGCGCTGATTGAGCATGTAGCCCAGGCCCCAGCCGTGGTCGGCGACCCGCGCGCCCAGCACGACGTCGGTATCAAAGCCGCCCTGGGACACCCGGACCAACTCCATGTGCTCACGCGACAGCAGCTTCTCCTGCGCCAGCGCGTTGTAGAACGTCGCCATACCCACTGCGGACACATGCGCGTTGGTGCTGGGAAGTTCGATCTCGCGCCACAACGTGAGCGCGTTTGAGCCGAGCTCGTCATCGGGGACGAAACCCATCGCCACCGACAACCCGGCCATCGGATGCTCGTCCAACGACGTCGGATGCCCGGGTGCTTGGCCGTCGGCCAGCACTTCGCGGATGTGCGGTTTGTTCACCATCTCGGTGCATCGGTGGTGTTCGGCCGCCGGCAGGCCAATGTGGACGTCGATGCCGAGCGGCTCGGCGATCTCTGTGCGCAGGTACTGCCCGAGGGTGCGGTCGGTGACCCGGCGGACGACCTCGCCGAGGATGAAGCCGAACGTCACCACGTGGTAGCCCTGCGCGGTGCCCGGTTCCCACCACGGCTCGGCGGCCGCGATGTGTCCGCAAACCGCGTCCCAGTCGGCGGTGTCGGCCCAGTGCAACCGGGTGCGCGGTCCGATGACGCCGGAGCGGTGGCCCAGCACCATCGCGACAGTGATGTCGTGCTTGCCGGCCTGGCCGAACTCCGGCCAGTACTGCGCGACCGGAGCATGCAGGTCGAGTTCACCGCGGTCGGCAAGCAGATGGACGCAGGTGCTAGTCAGCCCCTTGGAGCCGGAGTAGATGCTGGCCAGGGTGTCTTCGTGCCACGGCCGCACGCCCGCTGCGTCGGCGTAGCCGCCCCACAGATTGACCACAAGGTCGCCCTCCACCCAGACCGCGACCGCGGCGCCGATGTCGTCGCGGTGGGTGAAGTTGGATTCGAAGGCGTCGCGCACCCGCTCGAAGCCGGG
>JBKOYU010000318.1:0-4890 GCA_046725575.1 Actinomycetota bacterium
TGTCGACAGTGGTCGCGAACGTGCCGCGGCGGGGATACGCGATGACCAGCCGGTCGCGCTCAAGTCGCTTGAGCGCCTCGCGCACCGGTGTTCGCCCGAACCCCAGCTGGCAGGCGAGGCCCTCATCGTTGATCGGCTCAGTGGGACGAATGTCGAGCATGATGAGGCGCTCGCGAATGATCTGATACGCGAGGTCGGCTTCGTCCCTGGCGAGCGCGTCGCATGGGTGAGCGTCGCGGGCGCGGCCAATGGCGTCATGAACCTGGCCGGCTGCCTGCGCGAAGGCGGCGACTCCGCCGAAGCGGCGCTGTCCGAACTGGGTCTGCCGCACGGTGATTCCGTGCCGCTTCCCGCCGTCCCGGTCCCCGAGACGGCGCCGAGTCTGGTGCTGTGGCGGGTGCCCGGCCGCGAGCAGAATCAGTTCGTCGACGTGCAGCGCGACGCCACGGTCGCGGACGTGGCGCGCGCGGTCGGCGCGGGCATGCGGTCGGTCGAACACATCAAGCGCTACACCACGATCGGGACCGCACACGATCAGGGCAAGACATCAGGGGTGATCGCCTCCGGCATCACCGCCGAACTGCTCGGCTTGCCCATTGAAGCGTTGGGCACCACCACATTTCGGCCGCCCTACACCCCCGTCGCGTTCGCTGCCCTGGCGGGTCGCGACCGCGGCGCGCTGTTCGACCCGGTGCGCACCACGGCGCTGCACGACTGGCATATCGCTGCCGGCACGGTGTTCGAGGACGTCGGGCAGTGGAAGCGTCCGCGCCATTACCCTCGCCCCGGCGAGGACATGGACGCCGCGGTGCTGCGCGAATGTGCCGCGGCGCGTGGCGGTGTCGGCATCCTCGACGGCTCCACGCTCGGCAAGATCGACGTGCAGGGTCGCGATGCCGCAGAGCTGCTGGACCGGATCTACACCAACCTGATGAGCAGTCTCAAGGTCGGCGCGATCCGGTACGGCGTGATGTGCGGCGTCGACGGAATGGTGATCGACGACGGCACCGTATTGCGGCTGGCCGAGGACCGGTTCCTGGTGTACACCACCACCGGCGGGGCGGCGAAGATCCTCGACTGGATGGAGGAGTGGCTGCAGACCGAGTGGCCGCAGTTGCAGGTGGCGCTCACCTCGGTGACCGACCACTGGGCGACGTTCCCTGTTGTCGGTCCGCGGTCCCGCGACGTGATCGGGACGGTGTTCGGTGACCTGGACGTGTCCAACGACGCCTTCCCGTTCATGACGTGGCGCGACACCAGGCTCGACGGGGTGCCAGTCAGGGTGGCGCGGGTGAGCTTCTCCGGTGAACTCGCGTTCGAGGTGAACGTGAACGCCTGGCACGCGCCCGCGGTGTGGGAGCGGCTGCTGGAGGCAGGCCGCCCCTACGGCATCACCCCGTACGGCACCGAGACCATGCACGTGCTGCGCGCCGAGAAGGGCTACCCGATCATCGGGCAGGACACCGACGGCACGGTCACCCCCCACGACCTCGGCATGACGTGGGCGGTATCGAAAAAGAAGCCGGACTTCATCGGCAAGCGCTCGTTCAGCCGGACCGAGAACCAGAATCCGTTGCGCAAGCAGCTCGTCGGGCTGTTGCCGGTCGACCGGGTCACGCGACTGCCCGAGGGCTCGCAGATCGTCGAGTTCTGCGAGGACGACGCGCTTCCGCCGCCACCGGTTCCCATGCTCGGCCACGTCACGTCGAGCTACCGCAGCGCCGAGCTCGATCGCACCTTTGCGCTGGCGCTGGTCAGGGAGGGTCAGTCCCGGATCGGTGAGACCCTGCATGTGCCCGTTGACGGGACCTTGGTGCCGGTGGAGGTCACCGGTTCGGTGCTCGTCGACCCGGAAGGAGCGCGCCGCGATGGCTGACACGTTGGAACGCACGAGCCCATTGCGGCCGTGGGCCGCACAGTTCGCGCGGCTGCCGAATTCGGTTGCGATTGTTGAGGAACCGTTCGTCACGATGGTCGACCTGCGCGTGGACCCGTCAGGGCCCGGTGCGCTGGCAGCGGCAGAACTGCTCGGTGTCGAGCTGCCAACCGCGGCGTCCACCTACGCGAAAAACGGTGACACCACGGTGATCTGGCTGGGTCCCGACGAGTGGCTGGTGACCGGCACCGCGCTGGCCGGGCCGCAGCTGGAAGCACGGCTACGCGAGGCCGTCGCCCCGCACGGCGGCGCCGCGGTCGATGTGTCGGGACAGCGCACCACGCTGAGGATTCGGGGCTCGCACAGTCGCGATGTGCTGGCCAAGGGGTGCGCACTGGACCTGCATCCGCGGGCCTTCGGCGAGGACACCGCCGCGGAGACGATGCTCGGTCAGGCCGGCGTCATCCTGTTGGCGGTCAACGGAACCGGTGCGGATTATCGGATCCTCGTGCGCTCGTCCTTCGCCCGGTATCTGGCCGACTGGCTGCTGGACGCGGCGGGGGAGTACGCACCGGACGAGCCGTGATCTGATGTACCCTGACGATCAACTGACATGTCAGTGTCGGTAAGCGTTCGAAGGGGTGCTCGGGTGTCGACACCGCGCCGCGCAGCGGGCAAGCCTGCCGCGGGCGGCCAACTGCTCTCGGATCTGGCCTACGAGGCGATCCGCGACAAGCTGGTGCACCTCGAGATCGCGCCGGGTGACGCCATCGACGAGGTCCAGCTCGCGGCCGAACTCGGGCTCGGTCGCACGCCGGTGCGCGAGGCGATCAAGCGGCTGGCCTACCAGAGACTTGTGGTCATATACCCGCGCAGCGGAAGCTACGCGGCGCAGGTCGACGTCGCCGATCTCGCGTCGCTGTGTGACATTCGTGAGCGATTGGAGGGCCTGGCCGCCGAGCGAGCAGCCAGCGAGGCCCGCTACGAGGAGCGCCAGGAGCTCCGCCAACTGCTCGACGAACTCGAAGGCGACTGTCCGCCAAGCCGACTGCTCGAACTCGACACTGCCGCCCACCGCGCGGTGCACCGGTTGTCCCACAACGAATATCTCTTCGACACCCTCACCCAGACCCTGGACCTGTCACTGCGGATCTGGAACATGGCCCGTGAACGCCTGCCGCACCTGGAGCACCACGTGCACGGCCAGGTGGCCATTCTGAAGGCCATCCTCGACCGCGACCCGGCGAAGGCCCGCGAACTCGCCGAGCGCCATGTGCGCGAGTTCGAGGACGAGGTCAAGGAGATGTTCTAGGCCCGCCGAACCCTCGCGCTGTGACAGTCTGATACCAGACCACTCCGTCAGGTGAACATGCCTCCGGGCCACCGTTAGTCGGGGTTTCGGGACGGACCGACATGGAGCGAGGGATTCGACCGCTCAACATCACGCTGCTGACGCTCTTGGTAGTGGCCACCGTCAGCGGCGTCGTGGCGTTCGGGGTGGGCGTTGCAGGCCCCGCGCGGTGGGTCGTCACCGTGGCGTCCGGATTGGGCATGCTGCTGCTCGCCCCGGCCAAGATCCTCGTCGTGCGGCGCGGCCTTCGGCGGCCCGGACGATTGCGGAAGGTGGTCAGCCTGACGTTCACCGTGCTTGTGCTCGCGGCGATCGGGAGCGGGCTGATACACGCGGTCGGCGGATGGCGGCCCTACCTTGGCCTGCTCCCGATGCAGCTCCACGTCGGCGCTGCGGTCGGGGCGGTGGCGCTGCTTATTGCGCACGTGGTGATGCATCACCGGAGCGCGCGTCACCGGTGGCGGCCATTGCTGCACCGCACCGACCTGACACGACGACGAGCGCTGCTTGGCGCCGGGGTTGTCGCCGGCTCGGCGGCGCTGTGGGTTATCGCGCCGGGGTTGCCGCGTCGCGCGACCGGATCACACGAGGTCGGCTCGGGGAACATCGCGATCGTTCCGGTCACACAATGGATGTTCGACGCGGTGCCCCAGATCGAGCCTGCGGCCTGGCGTCTCCGAACCCCGGACAGGTCGTTTGACCTGGCCGCCATCGCCGCGCTCCCGCAGAGCACCGTGCGCGCCGTGCTCGACTGCACAGGCGGCTGGTTCAGCGAGCAGGAGTGGCGCGGGGTGCCGCTCTCCGCCCTCGGGTTGCGGCAGGGTGCGGCGATCGAGGTCGTGTCGACCACCGGCTACCGCCGCCGCTTCCCCGCCCATGAGGCCGGGACGCTGCTGCTGGCGACGCATGCCAGTGGCCGTCCGCTCTCGCGCGGCCACGGCGCCCCGGCCCGGATCGTCGCGCCGGGGCGGCGCGGGTTCTGGTGGGTGAAGTGGGTGGCGTCTATCGAGGTGGTCGACGAGCCGTGGTGGTGGCAGCCGCCGTTCCCCCTGCAATAACGCGAAATCGCCTCACAGAGCCAGACACAGCCGGAATGCGTCGTACACCGCGGCGTGAATGTTGCGGCTGGCCACCGCATCTCCGATGCGGAACAGCTGATAGCGGCCGTCCGGATTGCGCCGCACCTCTTGTGGGCGCAGGTCGAGCAGCGCCTGCTGGTCCACCTCGCCGAGGTTCGATGAGCCCGGCACCAACGAGAAGTACAGTTCGTCCGACGGCAGCGTGCCGTGCTCGACGACCACCTGATCGACGATGCGTTGCCTTGTGGCGTGCGCATATTCGTTGTACAGGTCGACCGCGAGCCGGCCATCCTTGCGGCGCACCGCGGTAAGCCGCTCGTTGAGCGTGACCCGCACGTCGTGTTCGGCGAACACCTTGAAGTAGCCGGGGTAGTTGACCCCGCCGACATCGGGCGCCAAAATCCGCTCCGGCGTGACGAATTCGATGTTGGCCCCGGCGCGGGCCAGTACCTCTGCGGCATCGAGGCCCGGGTGCTGACCGTTGTCGTCGAACAGCAGCACGTCGCCCTTCACTCGGAACGCGCCGCTCAGCACATCCCAGCCGTCGGAGACGAGTTGCGCACCTTCGGTGAGGAATTCGGTGT
>JBKOYU010001040.1:0-7106 GCA_046725575.1 Actinomycetota bacterium
GGAGACCATTGCGCAGGAACTCGCCGCGGCGCAGGGGGTGCTCGCGAGCCTGCCTCAGGTGATCGCCGACGCGCGTAAGCCCAAGCGCAGGCGTCGACCGTGGGTGTTGGCCGCGGTGGGCGCGGTGGTGCTGGCCGGGGGAGCGGTGGCGTTCACGATCGTGCGCCGGTCGATGCAGCCCGAGCCGTCGCCGCTCCCGCCCAGCGTCGACGTAGCTCCCAAGCCGTAGTTTGCTGTAGGTGCAGTGCGATGGCCGTTTCAGTCTTTGATCTCTTCTCCATCGGCATCGGGCCGTCGAGCTCGCACACGGTGGGGCCCATGCGCGCCGCAGGCCGGTTCGCCCGTCGTCTCCGAGACAAGGGGGTGCTGTCGAACGTCGCGCGGGTACGCATCGAGCTCTACGGCTCGCTGGGTGCTACCGGCGCCGGGCACGGCACGCCCGGCGCGGTGGTCCTCGGGCTGGAGGGCAACGCACCCGAGACGGTCGATCCGGCCGTCGCGAAGGCGAGGGTCGAGGAGATCAACGCGGGCGGCAAGCTGCTGCTGGCCGGCGCGCACGCGATCCAATTCGACCACACCACCGACATCGTTTTGTCGTTGCGCGCCATGGATTTTCACAGCAACGGCATGGTGTTTTTGGCTTTCGACAGCGCGGGTGAAGAGCTAGGCCGGCGCGTGTACTATTCGGTCGGTGGCGGCTTCGTCGTCGACGAGCAGGAGGCCGCGTCTGGCCCGCGCGAAGACGCCGCTGTCCCGTACCCGTTCAACACAGCCGCGGAGCTGGTTCGGTTGGCGACAGAGAACAAGTGCAGCATCGCCGAGTTGATGGCGCGCAACGAGGCCGCGCTGGGCCGCGAGCCCGACCTGCAGGCCGGCCTGCTGCGGATCTGGGCGGCGATGCGCGTGTGCGTTGATGCCGGCCTGGCCGCAACGGGCACCCTGCCGGGAAAGCTCCGCGTAAAACGCCGTGCGCGTTTGCTGGCGGAAACGCTGGACCCCGATGATCCGCTGTACGCGATGGACTGGCTCACGGTGTACGCGCTGGCGGTCAACGAGGAGAACGCCGGCGGCGGCCGGGTGGTGACGGCACCGACGAACGGCGCGGCGGGTGTCATACCCGCAGTGCTGCACTATTACTCGCGGTTCGTCCCCGGTGCGACCGACGACGGCATCGTCGAGTTCCTTCTCACGGCGGGCGCGATCGGTCAGCTCTTCAAGGCCAATGCGTCGATCTCCGGCGCCGAGGTGGGCTGCCAGGGTGAGGTCGGGTCGGCGTGCTCGATGGCGGCCGCCGGACTGGCGGCGGTGTCGGGCGGAACGCCGGCGCAAGTGGAGAATGCCGCCGAGATCGGTATCGAGCACAACCTCGGGCTCACGTGCGACCCGGTCGGTGGTCTGGTGCAGATTCCGTGCATCGAACGCAATGCGGTCGCGTCGGTCAAGGCGATCACGGCGGCGCGAATGGCGTTGCACGGGGACGGAACTCATCACGTCAGCCTCGACACCGCGATCAAGACGATGCGTGACACCGGGGCCGACATGAAGGACAAGTACAAGGAGACGTCGCGGGGCGGGCTGGCCCTCAACGTCGTTGAGTGTTAGCGCCTCGAGGCGGGGCAACCGCATTCGTCACACGAGCACCTCCGAGCCGCGGCACTCGTCCCGAAGAAGCGATATCGACAGTCGTGGTGGATCTCGAAAACGTGGAGCCTAGGGGATTCGAACCCCTGACTTCTGCCTTGCAAAGGCAGCGCTCTACCAACTGAGCTAAGGCCCCTGGTTTGATCAGGATGGCGTATTGGCCGCTATATGCCACACCTCAACACCGCGCCGTGACCGCCAAATCGTGACGGCGACTGCCGCGACGATCCCCGTTGCGATCAGCACCACCAGCCTCATGGTGTGGACCTTTCCGTGGGGCTAGGAGGACTCGAACCTCCGACCTCTTCGTTATCAGCGAAGCGCTCTAACCGCCTGAGCTATAGCCCCGTACTCGCGCACGACCGAGCGACGAGACTACCGCAATCGTAAGCCGCGGCCCAAACTCAATACCCGAGTCGTCCCCCTGCCCTTCGGGCGGGGGGTGCCCCCAGCGCTCCTGCCCGCCGGACCTCAATCCCGATCCGCCAGTGTGACCTCGACACCGCCGACCAGGTCGGTGGTCAGGTTGTAGATAAACGCCCCGCACGTCACCATTGCGGTCAGCAGCACGATGTTCACCAGGCCGATCAACGCCGCGCCGCCGAAGATGGTTCCGCTCGAGACGAGCTCGCCCCCGGTTTGGCCTCCGGCACTCGTCAGCAGGTCGCCGACATTGCTGTTCAGCTTGCTCCACACGCCCATGCCGCCGAGCACCAGATACAAGAACGCGACGGCGATCATCCACACGAAGAACAGCGCCACCGACAACACCAGCGACACCTTCAGCGCGCTCCACGGGTCGATCCGGCGGATCTGCATGCTGGCCCGCACCGGGCCTTTGTGCTGCCGGGTGCCGACCTGGATGCGGCTAGTGGCCGTAGTCCGGCTCACCGGTTCCGACGACGGGCGATCAGGCTTGCGCTGCTGCGGCGAGCGCGGCGTCGGGCCCGACAGGTCGGGCAGCTCGCTGGCGTAGGCCTCGGGCCGCACGGTCTCGGTGCGCTCGCCGCGCGGCGGGGCATCCGGCTCGTGCGTCGGCGCCGACGATCCCGACCCGCCCGCGATGAAGCGGTTCAACAGCGCATCAACGCCGGGGGAGTGGCCCGGCTCAGGCGACGGGCGCTGCGGCTGCCGGGCCGCCCGTGCGGCCGGACCCCGCTGCCAAGGCGGAATGTCGCCCGGGTCGGCGACGTGTTGTCCGCTCGGCGAGCCTGACGGCAGCGGGCCGGTGCGCGATGCCGCGTTGCCGAGCGAACCGCCGTCGTGCGGGGACACTCCGCCGGGGGAGCCGTTGGCGCTGCCAGGCGCATCACCCGCGCGCGGGTACCCCGGCTCCTTCGGTGAACTCACCTACGGCTCCTTAACGTCGTCTACGTTGCGTCGGCCTCGGCGGCGTCGGCTTCGTTCGCCTCGGCGTTGCGCGCAATAGCAACCAGTGTGTCGCCCTCGCCCAGGTTCATCAACCGAACGCCCTTGGTCTGCCGCCCGGCCTTGCGAACCTGGCGAGCCGCCGTCCGGATGACACCTCCACCCGAGGTGATGGCGTACAACTCCGTGTCGTCATCGACGATCAACGCTCCGACCAGACTGCCACGACGTTTGTCGAACTGGACTGTCAGCACCCCTTTGCCGCCGCGACCCTGGACCGGGTACTCCTCGATCGCGGTGCGCTTGGCATACCCGCCGGCGGTCGCGACCAGCAAATACGTGTTCTCACGGACCACGTTCAACGACAGCAGCTTGTCGTCGGTGTTGAACCGCATGCCCTGCACACCGGAGGTCGCGCGGCCCATCGGCCGCAGTGCCTCGTCGGTTGCCGAGAACCGGATCGACTGGCCCTTGGCCGACACCAGCAGCAGGTCCTCCTCGGCGGCGCAGAGCACCGCTCCGACGAGTTCGTCACTGTCGCGCAGGTTGACGGCGACGATGCCGCCGGAGCGGTTGGAGTCGAAGTCGGTGAGCTTGGACTTCTTCACCAGACCATTGCGGGTCGCGAGCACGAGATACGGCGCGTCCTCGTAGCTCTTGATCTGGATGACCTGAGCGATGCGTTCCTCAGGCTGGAAGGCCAGCAGGTTCGCGACGTGCTGACCGCGCGCGGTCCGCGATGCCTCGGGCAGGTCATACGCCTTGGCGCGGTACACCCGGCCCTGCGTGGTGAAGAACAGGATCCAGTCGTGCGTCGAGCACACGAAGAAGTGGTTGACGATGTCGTCCTGCTTGAGACCGGCGCCCTGCACACCCTTGCCGCCGCGCTTTTGGCTGCGGTAGAGGTCGGACTTGGTCCGTTTGGCGTAGCCAGTCTCGGTGATCGTGACGACGACCTCTTCGCGGGCAATCAGGTCCTCGTCGGAGACTTCGCCGTCAGCGGGGACGATGCGAGTGCGACGTTCGTCGCCGTGCTTGTCGACGATCTCCTTGAGTTCGTCGCGCACGATGCCGCGCTGGCGCTCCGGCTTGGCCAGGATGTCTTCGAGGTCGGCGATCTCGGCCTCGATCTTGGCCAGGTCGTCGACGATCTTCTGGCGTTCCAGGGCGGCCAGGCGGCGCAACTGCATGTCCAGAATCGCCTGGGCCTGGATCTCGTCGATATCGAGTAGCTCGATCAGGCCTTGTTTGGCGACGTCGACGGTCTCCGACGCCCGGATGAGCGCGATCACCTCGTCGAGCGCGTCGAGCGCCTTGACCAGACCGCGCAGGATGTGGGCGCGTTCGTTGGCCTTGCGCAGCCGGTAGGTCGTGCGCCGGACGATGACGTCTAGCTGATGGTTGACGTAGTGCCGGATCAGCTGGTCGAGCCGCAGCGTGCGGGGCACGCCGTCGACGATCGCCAGCATGTTGGCGCCGAAGCTGGTCTGCAGCTGGGTGTGCTTGTAGAGGTTGTTCAGCACCACCTTCGCCACCGCGTCACGCTTGAGCTCGACGACGATGCGCAGACCGACCCGGTCGCTGCTCTGGTCTTCGATGTTGGCGATGCCCGTGAGCTTGCCGTCGCGGACCTGCTCGGCGACCGACGTGATGAAGTTGTCGTGGTTGACCTGATACGGCAGCTCAGTGATGACAATTCCGGTGCGGCCGCGCGAGTCTTCCTCGATCTCCACCACGCCGCGCATCTTGATCGAACCGCGGCCGGTGGCGTACGTGTCGTGAATCCCTTGGGAGCCAACGATCAAACCGTAGGTGGGGAAGTCCGGGCCCTTGACCCGTTCGGTCACCGCGGTCAGCGTCGCCTCTTCGTCCGATTCATGGTTCTCCAGGCACCAGTACACCGCCTCGGCGAGTTCGCGCAGGTTGTGCGGGGGCATGTTGGTGGCCATGCCGACGGCGATGCCGCCCGAACCGTTGGCAAGCAAGTTGGGGAAGCGGCTCGGCAGAACCGTCGGCTCCTGTACCCGGCCGTCGTAGTTCGGAATGAAATCGACTGTCTCCTCGTCGATTTCACGCAGCATCTCCATCGCCAGCGGCGTCAGCCGCGCCTCTGTGTTATGGCTGACGAAGCCATTCGTAATGAAGGCATGGTCGGCGGTGTCGACACGGAGGCTGTACACCGGCTGCACGCCGGCGTCGGTAACTGATGCGACGCGCGCATAGTAGAACCGTCCGTCGGTCAGCTCCGACGCGATTGCGCGAACGTCTGGGTCGGCGATGCGGCTGAGGATTTCAGCGCCGTCGCGTTGCCACCGTGACAGCCGGTCGATGTTGTGCTTGCGCAACCATTCCTTGTCGACCCAGCGCCCGCCGCCATGCTTACGGATGAACACCGCTAGGCCAGGCACATGATCACCATCCCGACCCGCCGCCGTTTCGGGCAACGCGTTCAGGATGTCAGTCAACTTCGCTTGCTTGGCGCCGCCGAAGCCCACTTGGCTTGCGAACAACTCGGCCTGCGCACGGTTGGTGATGACGACCTTGTGCTCACCGACGGTCATTTGGTAGCGCTTCGAAATAATGCCGAATTCGAGCAGCATCTGCTGCACATCCGCGGCCAGCCGTTCACTGCGCGTGGAGTATGAGATCTGAACCGTGTTCCGCGGCAACGCGGAACATGACCCGTCGCCTTCAAACAGCGCCTGCAGGAAGACGCGCTTGACGGCGGCTGGGGCGTGCCAGAGCCATTCCGGCACTACCTTGTCGGCTGAGCGCTGGCCCACCATCTCTCCGAGGCAGCTCTTTTTCAGCGCGGTCATGTTGTAGGTGCGGAGCACGTGCATCCGCGAACCCGACGCATTCGTCGACTGGTAGATACCGCGCTTCCCACCGACGACCGCGTCAAATGCTCCCACGACCATCGTGAAGTAGTCACAGTCCAGATTGGCGAAACCGGCGCAATGCTCGGAAACGAAGCCCTCGCTGATGAATGCCCCCAGTAACAGCGCTTCAATGGTGTCATGCCAATCGGCGGGGCCGAACTCCATCGGCTGCGTGCGCTGTAACACGACGTAGTCGTCGGGGCGAATCTCGTCGATCAGCTTCCACAGAAGCGTCGGCACACCGAGGACGTCGACCAGGCACAGCAGCGGATGGTTGGCGGTACCAGTGACCTGGTATCCCTCTGCGGTGCGAACGGTGTAGGTCTGATGCTCACCGGAATGGAAGAGCTGCTCGGCGACAACGGGATTCCCGTGCCGGTCGAGGACCTTGAGATCAATGCTGTTGTCGGAGTTGGGATGTGTATCGCGCACCACATCGGCGATGCGCACTGATTGCCCAAACGGCAAGCGCACCAACGCATCTCCTGAGGTGCAGTAACGCATCGCAGCTGGCGGATCATTGCCCGGCGAGCCGAAGTTGCCTTGGCCGTCGACCAGCGGGTAGCGCAGCGACCACGGCTGCGCCATGCGCACAAGCGTGTCGTAGATCGACGCGTCGCCGTGCGGGTGGTAGTTGCCCATCGTTTCGGCAACGGAGCGCGCCGATTTCGCGTGGCTGCGATCCGGGCGGAAGCCCGAGTCGTACATCGCGTAGAGCACGCGGCGGTGCACCGGTTTGAGGCCGTCACGGACTTCCGGCAGTGCGCGGCCGACGATGACACTCATCGCGTAGTCGATGTAGCTGCGCTGCATCTCCTGCTGGATGTCGACCGGCTCGATGCGGTCTCCGGCTTCGTCGCCGGGTGGCAACGTGGTATCAGTCATTTAAGTTGTCCTAAACGTCCAGGAAGCGAACGTCTTTGGCGTTCCGGGTGATGAAGCTGCGGCGTGCCTCGACGTCCTCGCCCATGAGAATCGAGAACAGTTCGTCGGCCGCGGCCGCGTCGTCCAATGTCACCTGTCGCAGCACCCGCACCGAGGGATCCATCGTGGTCTCCCACAACTCCTTGGCGTCCATCTCGCCGAGACCCTTGTACCGTTGGATGCCGTCGTCCACGTTGATCTTCTTGCCCGCCTTCTTGCCGGCTTCCAGCAGCCCGTCGCGCTCGCGATCCGAGTAGGCGAACTCCGGTTCGCTGCGCTGCCACTTCAGCT
>JBKOYU010000344.1:0-4357 GCA_046725575.1 Actinomycetota bacterium
CCATCGCGATATTCATCGACGCCACAGCAGTGTGAAAGGCCACACGACCGTGTACCCAAGTCGTCCCGCATACCAAACGCAGTCGGGGTGGCAAACGCTACACGCTGGTTTTTGCCGACAGTGCGCGGGGTATTCCGACGCCGTGCAATACAGCGAAGAATTTCCCGACGATGTCCCCGTCGCCGATGCCTTCGAGCAACAGCGAACGCCCGTCGAGCCGGTGCTCGACGAGGAGGACTCCGCGGAGCCTCCCGACGATGTGCCGCTGGAGGCGGCACCAGCCGATTGGCAGGAACAGCTCGAGATTGTCGAGGTGGATCCCGATCTCGACGAGCTCGACCGCCCATGACGGAGCCAAGCGGTGAGACGCTTCCCGGCTGACAGGAACCGCCATGGAGGGGCGACGCGAACGGCTGCAGCGCCTTCGTGTGGCGTCACTGCTGGCCGCGATCATCGTCGGCCTCGGTCTGCTGTTGACGCAGTGCCCGTCGAACCGCGACGGCATGCCCGGCCAGTTGGCACAGTCCATGGACGAGACCACGACGGCCGCGCGCAGCGGCGCGTTGGCATTGGATCTGTGGATCCAGCGGCGCTCGACCAACCAACTGGCCAGTGTTCAGCTCTCAGATGCACGCGAGCAAGTTGTCGAGGCCTACAAGGGAATTACCGATATGCGGGCCGAAGATCAGGTCGACATCGGCCGTCAGCGCATGCTCACCGAATCGATGACCGCGATCATCGGAGAGTTGAACGCGGCGGCGGCAACGATCCGACACGTCACCACTGATCCGACTGCGGAGAAGGCCCGCGACGACTTGCTGGCCTCGGCGGACGCCCTGGAAAGCGGATACCGCTGATGACGAAGATCTTCTCGGTGGCGCTGGGAATCCTCACCGCCATCGGCGGATTCGTCGACATCGGAGACCTGGTGACCAACGCCGTGGTCGGCTCTCGCTTCGGTTTGGCACTCGTTTGGGTGGTCGTCGTCGGTGTGGTCGGTATCTGCCTGCACGCGAACATGGCCGGGCGGGTGGCTGCAGTCAGCGGCAGGGCCACCTTCGAAATCATCCGGGAGCGTCTCGGCCCGCGGACGGCGGCCGCCAACCTGTCCACGTCGTTCTTCATCAACCTGATGACGCTGACCGCCGAAATCGGCGGTGTCGCACTGGCGCTGCAGTTGGCCACCGACGTCGGACGGATGATGTGGATCCCGGTCGCCGCGTTTGCGGTATGGGTGGTGGTCTGGCGCGTCAAGTTCTCGATCATGGAGAACGTTACCGGGCTGCTCGGCCTTCTCCTGATCGTCTTCGCGATCAGTGTTTTTGCACTGCATCCGAATTGGGGCGACCTCGTCCACCAAGCCACTGCCCCCGTCATCCCGGAGAAGGAGTCCGCGGCCACTTATTGGTACTTTGCGATCGCGCTGTTCGGTGCCGCGATGACGCCCTACGAGGTGTTCTTCTTCTCCTCCGGCGCGGTCGAAGAGCATTGGACCAAGAAGGATCTGGGCACATCGCGGCTGGCCCAATTCCTGGGCTGGCCCTGGGGCAAATTCCGCCGTCCCGCCGAAGCCGCACGCTTCCATGTAGTGATGTTCGTGGCGATCGTCGTTGGCGCCGCAGTGCTGTACACCGGCGTCGACCCGATCATGGTGACCGAGTACTCGGTCGTCTTCTCGGCGATCGCGCTGCCTCTCACCTATCTGCCAATTTTGATCGTGGCCAACGACTCTGAGTACTTGGGTGACGACACCAACGGGAGAGTGACCAACATGCTTGCCTCCGTTTATCTGGTGATCATTCTGGTGGGTTCACTGGCTGCGATCCCACTGATGATCATGACGGGAGCCGGACAATGACCGACTTGCCCGTCAAGCCCCACCGAGGGCATCTGCTCGACGCCCGGCTCCATCTGCTGGACCGCCAGCTTCTCGACGACGAAGATGACCCGGCCGGCATCGTCGACGACCTGGAGCTGTCCGGCATCGAACTCGACAAGGACATCCCCGGAGGCACGGAGGGGCCGCAGGTGACTTCGTTGTTGGCGGGTCACGTGGTGGCCGCCCGCATTTTCGGCGGCCAACCGCCCATGTCACGGCTGCAGGCAATTCCGTGGAATCTCGTCGCCTCCGTCGGCGTGGTGGTGAAGCTGAAGCCGACGGACGTGGTCTTCGATAGCGGCTGGATGGAGCGATGGCTACGCGACCGGATCATCAAGCACATCCCCGGGGGCAAGCATGCTGCTGAGTAAGCTCCTAGGCCTGCGCGTGATCGATGCCGGCTCCCACCCGATAGGCACTGTGGTCGACGTTCGGCTGACGATTGCCGGTGACCCCGAGCACAATCCGGCAACGCCGCGGGTGCTGGGACTGATCATCAGCCCCCGCACGAAATCGTCGTTCTTGGGATACGAACGTTCCGACGCCGACGCGCCGGTGATGCTTGCCGCACTGCTGCGCTGGCGTCATCGCGGCACGTTCCTTGCCGCTTGGGACGATGTCGCGCGCGTCGGATCCGACCTGGTCAGGCTGCGTTCGGGGTACACCCGTTACTCCGCACTGCTGCGCGAGGCGGATGATCGCCACGTTTAGCTTTAGCCCGTAGGGATGAGGGAACCCATTTCTTGAGAGGGGCGATTTCCCTCGTGGCGGCCCGAAAGGGCCGCCACGCTCAAGACGTGGGCAACGACCGATCTAGTAGGAGGTCGATAGAAAAGGCCCAGCCAGGAAACCGGCTGGGCCCTTTTTGTTGTGTCGTCAACTGCTGGGGCGTTGTCGACGGGCGTCGGGATGCTCTGCGTACCAACGGTCTTCGATACGGCGCACCCGCATGTGCTCTATGAGCAGCCACGCCGCGCCGATGATGAACCCGGCGCCGGCCAGGGACGACAGGGTCAAACCGACGTCATGGTGGCCGGTGGCGAATGCCGCAAGGCACGACACGAACAGCACCAGGGCGACGCCGATCACAATGAGCCCCGGCATTACTTTGTTGTCCTTCATCGACTCGCCGGCATGCGGCCGCGTTGTCCTCGCGTGGTCGACGGGATCCTTCGGGCCCTTCATCGGTACTCCTCTCTCGGCATACCTACGCCCGCCAAACTTGGGCTATTTCAACGGTAGAACTACCCGACTTCAACGGTAGAACTACCCGACTCCGTTGTGGGAGAAACCGTCACGAAAACGTGACATCAGTGGTAGGGCGGGTACTGCCGGCCGCACTCATCCGCCGAACACTGCCGGGCCGGCCAAGGTCGGCATGCTCATGGTCAGCACGAGCAGCATCAGCGTGAACAGGAACCAGCCCGCGCCCTGCCATGCCCACCACGTCTCGTGGTTGCGCCACGTCTGATACGTGCGGACAAACGCCCGCAACCCGCCGATCAGCAGGATGACCGGCGCGCCGACGGCGAGAAAGGCGCGCTGAGGCACGCCACAGGCCGCGGTGTCCGCGGTCGCACCGTCACATGTGCTGACCCACACGGTGGCCGTGACCAGGAAAGCCACCGCAAGCACCGCGACCACCAGGCCAAACCGCACGGCGTCGCGCACATTGGCGTTGTCGTGCCGCAAGTCGTTCGGATTGCGATACGCAGCCACAGCCCCAAGCTCCCTGAATTCGCTGTTAAAACGTCTGTGATTCGACGTCGGGGAGATTTCCCTGTCCGCTGAGCGAATAAACCTCAGGATCCGACACGCAAATGCGCGGTCAGCAGCAACCTGTCGTACACCGCCCTGGCCGGCAACACCTCGTCGTCGGGAAGCTCGAGGAACTCCTTCACGATTTGCTCGGCGAGCACGCGCAATTTGGTGTTGGTCTCTTGTGACCGCCATTTCAGCAGCTCAAAGGCGGAATCGGCATTGATCCGGTAGATCAGCATGAGCATGCCCTTGGCCTGTTCGATGCCACTGCGGGCCTCAGCGATCTCTGCGACCGCTTCGGTGATGACCTCGTCACGGGCCTCCCGTATCGACGGTGTCACGTCGACGTAGAAGCCGTGCGTGCCGATGACCTGGCCGGCATCGTCGAAGAGCTGGTCGCCGACTACCACCACGTGGTGAACGTCGCCTCGGGTGTCGACGATGCGGTGCCGGGTGGAGAATGCGCCGGCCGTGCGCCGGATCTTGTCCAGCGTTGCGGCGACTTGGCCGTAGTCGTCGGGGTGCTTGTGGGACAGCACCAGATCGGTGGTCGGGTGCACGGTGCCGGGCTGGTAGCCGTGCATGTGCTCGACCTGAGGCGACCACTCCCAACGTTCGTCGGCGAAATAGAACCGGAACCAACCGACGCGCTGGGGCTCGCCCCCTGCCAATGCGTGCTCGACGGGCGTTTGCCCTTCGAGATCGGCCAGCTCATCC
>JBKOYU010000933.1:0-1551 GCA_046725575.1 Actinomycetota bacterium
GGGCGTGTCCCGGCCCGGGCGGTAGCGGTGTGGAGGCGGCGGCCGTCACCAGGCTGCGCGGCATCGCACCCGCAGAATCCAGCGCGCTGGGTGCACCGGCGTTATCAACTGCGTAGTCGAGTAGTTCGGGTCCGAACCGAACGTCGCCGTGGATCGCTCGCGCATACGGGTCGAGGAGGAGTTTGGCGGCGTTATACCGCAGTCCGCGCGCGCGATCGTATGGTCCGCTGACCCGATAACCGTAGGCCTGTCCCGGCGTCACGCCGGGCACGAACCCGTGCCGGACGTCGCCGTCACGCTCGGGAAGGACCAACTGGGTTTCGCTGCCGTCGCTACCGAACAGGCACAGCCTGACCTCGTCCCCGTTGGACGACACGGCGAAGTTGGTGCCGTGTGGCCCCGGCGTCGCGCCCAGCGGGGCGGGCCGACCCGGAAGGATGGTGGCGCTCACGCGGTGTCCTCTCCTTGGACCAGGCGCTGGATGATTTCCGACGCCTGGGGGTAGGCGTGGTGGCGACGCCTGATCACATCGGCGACCAGGCCGGTCCACCCGGTCTGGTGAGACGCGCCGAGGCCGGCGCCGTTGTCGCCGTGGAAGTATTCATGGAACATCAGGTTGTCCCGCCAACGCGGATCGGTCTGCATCCGCTCTACAGCGCCGAAGCAAGGCCGTCGTCCGCCCTGGTCGACGAGAAAAAGTGAGACGAGCCGCTGCCAGCAGTCGGCGGCGACCACGTCGAGAGTCACCTCAACCCCGGACCCGGTCGGGTACTCGATCGTGAGCTCATCGCCGAAGAATTCGTGGTAGCGCTCCAATGCGGTTGCCGCAAGGTAATTCAGCGGAAACCACACCGGACCCCGCCAGTTCGAATTACCGCCGAACATTGCGGTCGTCGACTCCGCCGGCTCGTAGTCGATGCCTGCCTGCAGACCGTCCACCTCCAACACGTAGCGATGCTCCCGGTGGTAGGCGGACAGCGAACGCAGCCCGTGCGGCGACAGGAACTCGGCCGGATCGAATAGGGATCGACACACCCGACGGGCCCTGTCCAGGCCTGTCACTCCCACCAACAGCCGCCGCTTTCCCGGCTGCCCGCGCAGGATGCCGGCGTCGGTCATCTGTGTGGTTCCCCCCAGGCCGTGGCGTCGTAGGTAGTCCGCGAACATCTTGTCGCTCACCAGCGTCCTGTCGATGACCTCCTCGTTGACGACTGCCGCTGCGAGCAGCGGGATCATGGCGACCGCCGACCGCACCCGGACCGGCACGGCACTGCCGTCGGGCAGCAGGATGCGGTCATAGAAGAAGCCGTCCGTATCATCCCAAAGTCCAACGGTATCAAGAGCTTCCGCGATAACGGCGAAGTGCTCGAGGAACTTCTGCACCAGATCGAGAGCCGGCCGGCGTCCCGACGCGTGCAGGATCGCAGCGATCGTAGCCATGGACAACGCATAGCCAGCCATCCAGCCGGTGGCATCGGACTGCTCCAGGAGTCCCCGGACCGGAAGGTGCGAACGATCGAGCGGGCCGATGTTGTCCAGTCCCATGAACCC
>JBKOYU010000086.1:0-3464 GCA_046725575.1 Actinomycetota bacterium
AACCGAGCGGGGCCGGCTGAAGGTGCAGGCCGATTTGCAGGTACCAGGTCACCCCGACGTGTTTGCCGCGGGCGACGCCGCCGCCGTTCCGGACCTAACCCAGCCGGGCAAGATCGCCCCGCCCACCGCCCAGCACGCGACCCGACAAGGTAAGACGTTGGCCCGCAACGTCGCCGCAAGTCTCGGCTACGGCGAGCGGAAGGACTATCGCCACAGCGACAAGGGTTTGGTCGTCGACTTGGGGCCGCGCTACGCCGTCGCCAACCCGCTAGGTGTGCACCTATCGGGCTATCCCGCCAAGCTTGTCGCCCGCGCCTACCACCTCTACGCGCTTCCCCGGCTCGTCAACCGCTGGGCAGTCGCACTCGCATATCTCACCGACGTCTTCTTCCCCCGCACCGTGTTGTCAATGGGATTCGCTTCCGGTGCCGACGCCCAATTCACGGCCAGCGAAGTCGTCCAGCTACCGAAGGCGGCAGGGCGCGCCGCGGTCATACCAGCAGGCGACGTGCGCGCTGTGCTGTACACGGCCAACCAAGTCGTCGCAGCGGACGCGGAGTCCATCGCCACCATCAGAGGTGAAGGCCCAAACACGCTGGCAGGCAATGAAAACTGACTGGCCCGCAAAGGAGAACCGAAGCGCCCTGACGGCAGCGTCGATGGCGACGGCGCATGATCACGTGTCTTTCGACGAGTCCGGCGATGGGCTCTATCCGCGGGGGCATCGGAACCGCCGTCGGAAAACTGCGTCGTGAGCGGATCACCGGTGTGGCTGCTGGTTGTGATGTTTCTTGGTGCCGGAGCGGCGATCTGGGCGGCGGGCATTCAGCTGTCGGACCAAACGGATGTGCTGACGATGCGGCTGGGTCTCGGCTCGGCGCTCGGCGGCCTGATCCTGTTGGCAATCGCCACCAACCTGCCCGAGATCGCCATCGTCGCCGCTGCCGCGCTGTCGGGCAATATCGGTGTGGCGGTCGGCAATATCCTCGGCGGCATCGCCATCCAGACGGTGGTGCTGGTGGCCCTCGACGCCTTCGGCGTGCGCGGATCCAGACCGCTGACCTATCGGGCGGCGTCGTTGGTGTTGGTGCTGGAGGCCGCGCTGGTCGTCGCAGTGCTGGCCATTGTGATCGGCGGCACCCAGCTGCCCGCAACGCTGATCACAGCGCGGCTGACGCCCGCCCCCGTGCTGATCCTGATGGTGTGGGCGCTGGGCCTGGTGTTGTTGCAGCGGGCGGGACGGTCGTTGCCCTGGCACGAGTCGGGCCAGCCCCCCGACGGCCAGCAGCAGCCCCGCGGACACCGCACCGCGATGACCGAGAAGCAGGCCACTGCCGAGGGGACCAGTACGGCAAGGGCGGCGGTGACCTTCGGCTTCGCCGCCGCGGTCACGCTGATCGCCGGAGTCGTGCTGGAGCGCAGCGGTGACGCTATTGCCGACCGCATCGGTCTGTCCGGTGTGCTGTTCGGCGCAACCGTGTTGGCCGCGGCCACCTCGCTGCCCGAACTGTCCACTGGCCTGCGGTCGGTGCGTCATGGCGACTACCAGCTCGCCGTATCCGACATCTTCGGTGGGAACGCCTTCCTGCCGGTGCTTTTTCTGCCCGCAACGCTGCTGTCAGGACGCGCCGTGTTGCCGGCCGCACAGCGCACCGACATCTATCTCACGGCGCTGGGAATCCTGTTGACCCTCATCTACGCGGCGGGTCTGCTGTTTCGGCCCCGCCGCCGCATCGCCCGGATGGGTGTCGACTCGCTGGCCGTCGTCATCGTGTACGGCCTGGGCATGGTCGGACTATTCACCGTCTCGAACATGCGGTGACCGTGACAAGACGATCAGCCTCGGCGCCATCGTGGAGTAGGCGCGGGCCCCCTTAATCACCGTGGCGGCGGGTCGCTTGACCGGCCTGACAGCGTCATGGCTGTGAACCTCTCAGTGGGGTCTGTTCCGCGTCGGACTCTCACCCGGGTGAAATACGCAGCCGGATGAAGACATCTCACCCCTTGCGCACAGATAGTGATCGCTGTCCGAGTCGCAACGGGCAACACCTGGACCACCTCAACCTTCTGCGCCGAGGAGACAGTGAATGTTCGGCAGGGTTCAAGCGGCGCAATGAGATACGAACGGAGACGGCATGTTACACGATCAGCATCGAGGCGTGCCGGGCCTACGAGCCGTCTGCGCACGTGTACCACTGTGTGTCGCAGAAACTGGGGGGACGCCCCGAGCATGCATGATGGTGGCCGCCCCCGTCTGGGACACCGTCGGAGCCCAGAGCGTCGGCTTCAATTCAGCGTTGATCGCCCGCGCAGGCAATGCGCCGCTGACCGTCCCAGGCTTGCCCCAGCCGAATATCGTCGTTCCCGATCTGGAATCACTCGGGTGCGGGCTGCCCGCATCAGAAAACATGTCATGAGCGCCAAACCACAACCGTTGGACTTTGTGGCTCGCACCGCCGCCGCCAGCGTCGCAATGACAGCTTCACAGCGTGTTGAAATGGCACTGACCCATCGACCCGGAAGCGAACTACCCGTACGGGTCGTCGAGGCACTCATTGGCCGCGGCGTGCCGACCGGCGCGCGGGCCGTCGCCGGGCAATTCGCACAAGCGACGCTGGCGGCCCTCGCCCTCGGGTTCGCCAAAGTGGCACACCGCATTCCGATTGTTCCTGCGATCGCGCTCAACATATTGCTCCTAGTCTCGGCGAATGCCGTGGTAGCGCAGGCTCTCGGACTGGGTGCCATGCCATGGAAATGGTCGAGTCGCGACATCGCCACCGATCTCACCCACAAAACCACTCTGGCCATCGCCGCAACAACCCTGGGCCGGCGCCGAAAGAACAGCGCGCTAATCCGGCTCGCGTCGAAATCAACCTCATGGTGACCGGCATCGCGCCACCTGCGCACTCGGGGCCACTCCACCGGCGACACCTTCAAACCACTGGCCCGTATTCCGCCGGACGACGTCATCCGAGTGCATACCTGGTGACGCGCAGCCGCTTTCTGACCCGCGGCGAGATCGGCGCCCGCCTCCACGCCCGGGGCCACTCTCGGTTCGAGCTGATCGGGCTGGCCCCATCGATCTGGACGGGGCGATCACCGTAGTGCGCCCGTCCGTCCGCGACGAGTGTGAGACACCGGCGGTGCCGACCGCCGCAGAACGATTGCACGACAGGAGAACACGGTGACCGAGGCCTATCTGCTTGGCGGTGTGCGTACCCCTTTCGCCCGCTACGGCGGATCCCTATCGCACCTGCGGCTCGACGACCTGCTCGGGTTGGCGTTGGCCGGGGCCTGCGAACGCGTCGGTGTTGATCGCGACGAGATCGAAGACATCATCGCCGGATGTGTGAACCCCGCGCATGAAGGCATGGGAGATCTCGCCCGCTGGGCAGCGCTGGCCGCCGGCTTCCCCGACCGGGCAGCGGGAGCCACCATCAACAGATTCTGCGGATCGTCGCTGA
>JBKOYU010000703.1:0-3286 GCA_046725575.1 Actinomycetota bacterium
TGATGCGGCGCATCACCTTGATCTCCTCGCCGAGGATGTCGGCGCTGTGCTTGCGCCAGTCGGCTTCCGAGGAGATGAAGAAGGTCGTCTTACCCGAGTCGCCGTATGGCGTCTGGACGACGAGTTCGTCTCCGAGACCAGCCTTTTGGGCGACAGCCTGCAGGCCGGCCCAGTCGTCCACGCGGGTCAGCACATTCGGCACGCTGGGCGCGCCGGCTTCGTTGCCCAGCCGGGTGGTGACGATCTTGGAATCCAGGTGCTGGCGCAGGCTGGCGGCCGGCAGGATCAGGTCGTAACCCAGTTCCCTGCAGATGTCTTCGGTCTCGCTGTTGAAAAACACCATCGCGACCTTGGGCCGCACGCCGCGTGGAGTGGCGGCGTCGATGTGGGCCCGCACCTCGGCGTTGGTCAGCAACCAATTGTTGATCTCCTCGCCGCTTTCGAATTCGCGGTAGGGCTTGTTGGCCGGCGTGAACACGCGCGGGTGCTCGCCGTCCCATGCGTCGTAGTAGGTGATGTATGAGAAGTTTCGGACCCAACGGTCCAGGCCGAGCAGGTTGAACGGGGTCGCGCCGAAGAACAGGATCGGCACGTCGTTGGTGCGGAAGAAGTGCCGCACTTCGGAGATGTTCTTCAGCCGCCGCCGCGGCTGCCCGGAGCCGGAGGCGAACGCCGCGTCGGTCCCGACGCTGACCTCCTTCGGTTTGGGCGTGGCCTTGGCGCTACGTTTCGCGCGTGTGGACGTCGCAGCGGGTTTCCTGGGTGTGGATGTAGCGGCGGTGCGCTTCGCCGGAGTGGGGCTAGGCGGGCTGGCTTTCTTGGCGGTGGCTTTCGACGGTCGTCTCGATTGAACCGGACGGTCACTCATGGTGTGCACCTCGCTCGTCGTCAGATACCTCACGGTAGTGGTTCGGTGCAGCGGAAGGGACGTGGTTGTCGAACCGAGAGTGGGTTCGTCAGGGCGGGAAGGACTCGGCCAGTCTGAGGATTCTGCGTGCCCGTTCGGCAACCGGAAGGTCTACGAACTCTCCGCCAGGCAGACGAAGAGCGGCTCCGTTTGCGTTGTCGAACGCCTCGATGACCTCGCGCGCCCATTGCAGTTCGTCGTCGTTCGGGCCGAAGGCAGCGTGAATGATCGGCAGCTGGGAGGGGTGGATGGCCGACTTGCCGAAGAACCCGAGCGAGCGGCTGACGGTGGCTTGGCGCCGTAGCCCGGCGGTGTCTTGCAAGTGGGGGTAGACGCTGTCGATCGGCGGCTCGATTCCCGCGGCCCGCGCGGCGACGACCAGGTGTGAGCGCACGTACTGCAGCGGGGCATCGCCGCTGGCTACGCCCAGGTCTTTCTGCAGATCGATTCCGCCGAGGGCGAGATACTTGACTCCCGGCTCGGCGGCGATCGCGATCGCGTTGGCTACTCCCTTTGCGCTTTCGATCGCACAGATCAGCGGTTTACCCTGCGCTCGGTCGGCGACCCACCGAACGTCCTCCACCGACTCGACCTTGGGGATGCGAATGCCGTACGCGAGCGAGCCAATAGCATTCAGATCCGCTTCTGCGAGCGGGGTTCGAGCGGCGTTGATTCGTACCCACGCGGGATGGTGCCAGAGAGCACCGGCGACGTTGTGTCGTGCGGCCGCTTTGTGTTCCGCCGGGACCGCATCTTCGAGGTCGAGTATCACTGCGTCGGCGCCAGCGTCGAAGACTTTGCCGACCAGCTTCGCATTGTGACCGGGGGCGAACAGGTAGCTCCGATTCACTACAGCACGCCCTTTTCCTCGAGTGCGGCAACGTGTTCGGGGTCCAGTCCGAGTGATTGCCCGTAGACCTGTTCGTTGTCCTGGCCCAGTCGGCGGCCGGGGAACCGAATGGACCCGGGTGTGCGGTCCATGCGGAACATGAGGTTTTGCATCTTCACCGGGCCGAGGTCCTCGTCGTCGACGGTGGTGATCGTTTCGCGGGCCATCACGTGGGGATCGTTCATCAGTTGTGCGACGTCGTAGATCGGCGCGAGTGCTGCGCCGGCTCGTTCGAACTCCTCGGTGACCTCGGTGAGCGGGCGGGCGGCGATCCATTTCGCCACCGCCTCGTCGAGGAGGTCACCGTTTCTGCTGCGCTCACCGGCCGAGGCAAACCAGGGTTGCTCGACGATGTCGGGCCGTCCGACCAGCCGCATGACTCTCTCGGCTACCGAGGTTGCGCTGGCGGAGATCGCGACCCAACGATCGTCGCGGGTGAGGTACGCATTGCGCGGGGCGTTGTTCGGGGAACGGTTGCCCTGCCGGCCGGGCACCGCACCAAGTTGGTCGAATGCGGTGGGACCGGGCCCCAGTATTCCGACCAGCGGCTCTAGTAGGGACAGATCGATGACTTGGCCGCGTCCGTTCCCCTCGGGGGTCGCGCGGTGGTAGAGCGCGGTCATAACGGCGAACGCTCCGGCGATCCCTGTCACTCCGTCAGCGAGCCCGAACGGAGGAAGTGTCGGGGGGCCGTCCTCGTCGCCCGTTTGATGCGCGAAACCGCTCATCGCTTCGGCGAGTGTCCCGAATGCGCGCCGCCGGGCATACGGACCGGTCTGGCCGAAGCCGGTGACACGCAACATGATCAGACCTGGGTTGAGGGCGTGGAGTTCCTCCGGGCCCAGACCCCACTTCTCCAACACGCCGGGTCGGAAGTTTTCCACCAGCACGTCCGCATCGACCACGAGGTCGCGCAGGATTCGTTGACCTTCGGGGATACCGAGGTTGAGGGTCACGCACCTCTTGTTGCGGGAGATGACCTTCCACCACAACCCGTGACCGTCCTTGTTCGCCCCGTGCGACCGCGCCGGATCGCCCCGTGGATGTTCGACCTTGATGACGTCCGCGCCGTAGTCGCCGAGCAGCATGGCGGTGATCGGCGCGGCGTAGACCGTGCTGATATCAAGGACGCGGATTCCGTTCAACGGGCCGTCGTCCTGCGGCGCCACGTCCGCGCCGTCGTCGGGATGGTCAGTCATCGGTGCTCCTCGTCGTTCAAGGTGGGCCGGGAGTGTGTCAAGCGACTGGTCACAGCGGGATGTGTCCAAGGAGCACACCGATCGCGAGCATGGACAGCGACACCAGCGCGGCTCGCCACAGCACCTTCTTGTGATGGTCGGCCAGCGGGACACCGGCGAGGGTGACCAGCAGCAGGATGGCCGGCACGAGCGGACTCTGCATGTGGAACGTCTGGCCGGTAATCGATGCGCGGGCCATTTCCGCCGGCCCGATGCCGTAGGTGGACGCCGCCTCGGCGAGTACCGGCATAA
>JBKOYU010000209.1:0-9495 GCA_046725575.1 Actinomycetota bacterium
AATCAGTCGATAGCCAGGCCGTCCAAGACGCGGCCGATCTCGACGACCGCTTCACGATGGGCCGCCTTCTGGTCATCGGCGCGAGCGACGATCATCGCGGTCTCACACAGAGCCCCATAGAGGAAGTGGGCCTGTGGGCCGGGCTTGCGCGGCGCGATCCGGCCGGCTTCGGCCGCGCGGGAAATCGCGACCTCCATCATCTCCAGCAAGGGGGATTCAAGGTGGCGGATCTGCTCCCAGCCGATCGCAGCGGACGCGTCGAGCAGGACGATCCGCTGCAGTCCTGGATCGAGACACTTGTCAAGGAAGGCCCGGCATCCCGCGTGGAAGGCGTCCCACTGATCCTTCTTGCCTCCGTACGCGGTCGCGAGCGGCAGTGCCAGCCGCCGCGACGCCGATGGGTCCGCGCCGCCGTCTTCACCCGCGTAGCGCTCACACGACGGCCAGTGCCGTGGCGGTCGCCGCTGCCAAGCACATCGACGGTCCGTGCGGCACAGGCTGTCCCGATCGGCGCAGCAGCGCGACGAGGGCCCACCCCGCGGTCAGCAGTGGTGCGCCGAGCGCGGCCAGCAGCCAAACGTCACTGCCGAATGTGCCTGTCAACGCACCGATGCCGATCGCGAGCTTCACGTCGCCGGCGCCCATCGCCGCGGGTGACACCAGGTGCACGACGGCATATACGGCAAACAGCGCTGCTGCACCGAGCACAGCCGGGGCGCCGCGTTCGTGCACGGCTGCCATCGCGAGGATGACCGCGGCGCCGGGCATCGTCAGCCAGTTCGGCAGCCGCCGCTCACGGATGTCGTAGAGGCTGAGCGCCGCCAGCCACACCAGCACGCAGACACCGGCCGCCCCCATCAATGGAGGTTAACGCCGACTCAGGGGCCGACTGATCACCAATTAGCCTCGAGTGCGTGCCAGGTCACCGCCGGTCGCCGATCGGCCCAGCCCTACTGGTGGTCGTCGCTGCGATCAGCCAGGAGGTCGGAGCCGCATTCGCGGTCGGACTGTTCGCGGCACTGGGCGCGATCGGGACCGCCTTCGTCCGGTTGCTCGTCGCAGGGGCGATTCTTTGCGTGGCGGTCCGCCCCCAGCTGCGCGGCCTGTCCGGTCGAGCGTGGTTGTCTGCGCTCGCACTTGCCGCTTCGGTGACGGTGATGAACATATGCTTCTACAACTCGCTGACCCGCATTCCACTCGGCGTCGCCGTCACCGTCGAATCCCTTGGTCCGCTTGCACTTTCCGTTGCGGTCAGCCAACGCAAGACTGCATGGCTGTGGGCGCTGCTCGCCCTGCTGGGCGTCGCGCTGCTCAGCCTCACCGGTGTTCGGGTCGGCCATCTCGACCCGGTCGGACTGGGATTCGCCGCAGGCGCGGCAGTGAGCTGGGCGGCCTACATCCTGGCCACGGCCCGAGCGGGCGCCGACTTCCCCAGCCTCGACGGGCTGGCCCTTGCAACTGCGATCGGCGCAGTGGTCACGGCGCCGTTCGCCGCCCTGGCCATTGATTTCGGTAGTGCGCTGCGATGGGAAGTGCTCGGCCTTGGAATCACCGTTGGAGTGATGTCGTCGGTGATCCCCTACTCGCTGGAGCTGATCTCCCTGCGACGCCTGCCGCCCGAGGCGTTTGCGATCCTGACGTGTCTGTCGCCTGTTGTTGCTGCCGTCGCCGGCTGGAAGATCCTTGGGCAGCACCTCGCGGTGACGGGGTACGTGGCGATCGTGTTGGTGACCGTGGCCAGCATCGGTGCGGTGCGCTCGGCGCGGCAACGCTTGGTGGAGGGCGATACTCGGCTGATCACCGCCTAGCGCCATCACCGATTTCTGCACCATGGCTGTGGGTTCGCGTGTGCACAACAGCCGTGGTGCAGAAATGGGCGATAGCTCGCGCTAAGGCTCGCCGAGAGCGGCCCTCATCGCCTCTCTGGGCGCGGGCAGCCCGGTGAACTGCTCGACCTGGGCGAACGCCTGATGTAGCAGCATCTGCAGCCCGCTGATGACCTGGCCGCCCGCCGCTTCGACGGCCAGCGCCAGCGGGGTTGGCCACGCATCGTAGATTGCGTCGAGCAGCAGTGGCGTCGTGGCGACGGTGTCGGCGTACTGCGCCGCCACGTCGGCGGGGATGGTGCTGACGACCACGTCGGCATCCAGCCGCGTGCCGAGCTCGATCCAGCGGATGTCGACACCCAGCCCCGTCCCGAGGGCCAGCAGCGGTGCCACCTTGTCGCGGCTTCGTGCGGCTACCGAAATATCTTGCACGCCAAGCTCGACGAGCCCGACGACAACTGCGGGCGCAGTGCCGCCCGAGCCCAGCACGGCCGCTCTGCCGTCCACCGGGCCCAAGGCCCCAATCACCCCGTCGATGTCGGTGTTGTCTGCCCGCCACCCATCGGGTATGCGGACCAGCGTGTTGGCCGAACCGACGAGTTGCGCGCGGGTAGTGCGCACGTCGGCGAACCGGAGGGCGGCGAACTTGCCCGGCATAGTCACCGACACGCCAACCCATTCCGGGCCGAAACTGCCTACTACTGAGGGCAATTGCTCGGCGGTGCACTCGATGCGCTCGTAGGTCCAGCCCTCGAGGCCAAGCGCTCGGTAGGCCGCCAGGTGCAGCTGCGGCGACCGGGAGTGCGCGATCGGCGAGCCGAGCACCGCCGCCTTGCGTGGACTACCTTGCGCTGTCGAGGACACCGTTGCGCTTGGCCAGTTCGATGTTCGCGAGATGCTGCTCGTAGTCGCGGGTGAACAGCGTAGTGCCCTGCATGTCGATCGTGACGAAGTACAGCCAGTCGCCCGGCGCGGGCTGTTCGGCCGCAGCCAGCGCCGGCTGCCCCGGCGAGCAGATGGGCGTGGCCGGAAGGCCCGGCCGCACATAGGTATTCCACAGCGTGTGCTGCCCGCGGTCGGCGTCGGTGGTGGCCACCTCGATCCGGTCCAACGGATAGTTCACCGTGGAGTCGAACTCCAGCGTCCGGTTCTCGTGCAGCCGGTTGTAGATCACCCTCGCAACCTTCGCGAAGTCATCCGGCTTGGACTCCCGCTGCACCAGCGAGCCGACGGTAAGGATCTGATACGGCGACATGTTCATCGCCTTCGCCGTGTCCAGCAGCCCGCCCTGCGCGTACTGGGTCGCGCTGGTCCCGATCAGCGTGGACAGGATGTCCTGGGCCGACGCCGACGGATCGATGTTCCAGGTGCCTGGCGCGATCAGCCCCTCGAGCCGACGGTGGTCGTTGCCTAGCGCGCTGACCGCGTTCCTCGCCCAATCCGGAACCGAAAGCGCCGACGGCTCAGCGCTTCCCGCGGCCTTGCGCAGATCGCCCACCGAAACGCAGTGCCTGTCGCCGTCGAGGTTCACACAGGTCGCGCGCGAGACGAGGCTGAGGATACCGTCGGTGACGGCGTTGGTCTTGACGTCCTGGACGTCGTCGAGCTGGCGCCCTTCAGGTAACACCAACTTGCCGACCCGGTTCTGCGGATCGGCAAGTCGCGCAACGGCATTGGACGCCGGGATCTCGGTGCGGACTTTGTAGAAGCCGGGCTGGATTGCGGAGATAGCCGAGTTGCCTTCGGCGGCTTCGACGAACGCCTTTATGGTCGCCACCACCTTGTGGTCTTCCAACGTCTTGCCGATCGCGGTGGTGGAGTCGCCGTCGTGGATCTGGATGACGACGTCGTTGACACCGTCGCCGGAATAGTCGTTGCCCCCACCGAACATCGTGTGCCAGAGCTTCGAACCCAGGAACACCGCACCGACGACGACCACAATCAACAGCGACAGCGCGAAGCCGCTGGCGAAGCGTCGCCTGCGCCGGCCGCGGGCCTCACGGATGCGGTCTGACCGAGTCATTCGGCGCCGCGGCGGTCCGACCGCCACGGGCTCTGCGCGATTCCGGCCCCATTTGTCAGTCATGCCCGACCTCTCCGTGCGCGGCCAAGGCCGCGCGCCGCTGGTCCAGCCAGTTCTGCAAAATCCCTACCGCCGCAGCCTGATCGATCATCGCCCGCTGCCCCTTGGCGCGGATGCCGGCGTCGCGCAGTGACCGCTGGGCCGCGACCGTTGTGAGCCGTTCGTCGGACAACCGCACCGGTGTTGGTGCGATGCGCCGGGCCAGCTGGTCGGCAAGCTCGATCGCGTCCCTGGCGGACGAACCGGACCGGTCGGCAAGCGTACGCGGCAATCCCACCACTACTTCGACAGCTTCGAACTCGTCGGCCAGCTGCGCTAGCCGCCGCAAGTGTTTGCCGGTCTTGTTCCGTCGGTCTCGCTCTACCGTTTCCACGGGTGTGGCCAGGATCCCGTCCGGATCGCTGGCGGCTACCCCGATGCGCACCGTGCCCACGTCGACACCGAGCCGTCGGCCGCGGCCGGGATCGTCGCCTCCGGGCCGATCCGGTAGACGGTCATCGGTTTTGGCCACGGGCTATCCTCGGCCTATTTCTGCGCGTAGCGCGGCCAATGCCGCGTCGATACCCGCCGCCCCCTTACCGGAACCTTGTGCCAGATCGGCCTTGCCGCCCCCACGGCCATTGACCGCCGCACCCACCTGCTTCACCAACTCGTTGGCACGGAGGCCGAGATCCTGTGCCGCCGGGTTGACCGCCACCACGAAGGGCACGCTGTCGTTGTCGCCCTCGGCGATCAACGCGACGACCGCGGGCTCACTGCCCAACTTGCCCCGGATGTCGCCGACGAGCGTGCGCAGATCCGCCGCCGACATCCCGCCGGCCATCCGCTGCGCCAGGACACGCACCTTACCGATTTGCTCGGCGCCCGCGGCGGCATTCGCTGCGGCGGCTCGCGCGTTCGCCAGCCGCATCTTGTCGAGCTCCTTCTCGGCGGCGCGCAGTCGCTCGACCAGACTGGCCACGCGGGCCGGAACCTCCTCCGATGGGACCTTCAGCGTCGAGGCCAGACCCGCCATCAGAGCGCGTTCCTTGGCCAGGTGGCGGAACGAGTCAAGGCCTACGTAGGCCTCGACGCGGCGTACACCGGAGCCGACCGACGACTCACCGAGGATCGTCACCGGGCCGATCTGCGCCGAGCTCTCCACGTGCGTGCCGCCGCACAGCTCGAGCGAGAACGGCCCGCCGATCTCGACCACCCGCACCTCGTCGGGATAGTTCTCGCCGAACAGCGCCATCGCGCCCATCGCCTTGGCCTTGTCCAGTTCGGTGGTGAAGCTGTGCACCTCGTAGTCGGCCTCGACGGCCTCGTTGGTGACTTCCTCGATCTGGGTCCGCTGGTCGTCGGTCAACGGGCCCTGCCAGTTGAAGTCGAACCGCAGATAGCCCGGCCGGTTGAGTGAGCCGGCCTGAACGGCGTTGGGGCCCAGCACTTGTCGCAGCGCGGCGTGCACCATGTGGGTGCCGGAGTGACCCTGAGTCGCGCCGTGCCGCCAGCGCGGGTCGACGGTGGCGATCACAGTGTCGCCCTCGACGAATTCGCCGGACTCGACGTTGACGCGGTGCGCCCACAGGGTTTTGGCGATCTTCTGCACGTCGCTGACCGCGGCTTTGGCAGAACCGGACGCGCCGGCGCCGCTGATGCTGCCCTCGTCAGCGATCTGGCCGCCGGACTCCGCGTAGAACGGGGTGCGGTCGAGGATCAGCTCGACGCGGTCGGGCCGCGGGGACCCACCGGCGGCGGAGCCGCCAATTCCACCATTGTGGCTCACCACCGGCACCCGTTTGCCGTCCACGAAGATGCCGAGAATCTTTGCCTCGGAGGTCAATTCGTCGAAGCCAGTGAACTCCGTCGGGCCGGCGTCGACCAGGTCGCGGTATTCCGACAGATCGGCGTGTGCCTGTTTGCGCGCAGCCGCGTCGGCCTTGGCGCGCTGACGCTGCTCCGCCATCAGCCTGCGGAAGCCTTCTTCGTCGACGCTCAGGCCGGATTCGGCGGCCATCTCGAGTGTCAATTCCAGTGGGAAGCCGTAGGTGTCGTGCAACGTGAACGCGTCGGTGCCGGACAGCACCGTGGCGCCGGAGGCCTTGGTTGCCCGCGCAGCGTCCTCGAACAGCCGCGAACCCGACGCCAGGGTGCGGTTGAAGGCCGTCTCCTCAGCGACCGCAATGCGGTGGATCCGGTCGAAGTCGGTGACGAGTTCGGGGTACGACGGGCCCATCGCGTCGCGCACCGTCGTCATCAGGTCGCCGACGATCGGGTCGTCGATGCCGAGTAGCTTGGCCGAGCGGATCACGCGGCGCAGCAGCCGCCGCAGCACGTAACCGCGGCCGTCGTTGCCCGGGCTCACCCCGTCGCCGATCAGGATCGCGGCGGTGCGGCTGTGGTCGGCGATGATCCGGTAGCGGACGTCGTCCTCGTGGTTGCCGGCGTCATAATCACGCGGTGCGCGGGCAGCGACGGTATCGATGACAGGGCGCAGCAGGTCGGTCTCGTAGACGTTGTGCACGCCCTGCAGCAGGAACGCCACTCGCTCGACGCCCATCCCGGTGTCGATGTTCTTGCGCGGCAACGAGCCGAGGATCTCGTAGCCCTCCTTGGCCGGGCCCTCCCCCCGCTCGTTCTGCATGAACACGAGATTCCAGATCTCGATGTAGCGGTCCTCGTTGGCGACGGGACCGCCCTCGACGCCGAATTCGGGGCCACGGTCGTAGTAGATTTCCGACGACGGGCCGCACGGCCCCGGAATACCCATCGACCAGTAGTTGTCGGCCATGCCGCGGCGCTGAATGCGCTCCGGCGGCAGACCGGCCACCTCCTGCCACAGGCCGACTGCTTCGTCATCATCTAAATATACTGTCGCCCAAAGCCTTTCGGGGTCGAGCCCGTAGCCGCCCTCGGAAATCGGGTTGGTCAGCAGCGTCCACGCCAGCTCGATGGCGCGGCGCTTGAAGTAGTCGCCGAACGAGAAGTTGCCGGCCATCTGGAAGAACGTGTTGTGCCGGGTGGTGATGCCGACCTCATCGATGTCGGGCGTGCGGATGCATTTCTGGATGCTGGTCGCCGTCGGATAGGGCGGCGTGCGCTGGCCCAGGAAGTAGGGCACGAACTGCACCATGCCTGCGTTGACGAACAGCAGGTTGGGGTCGTCGAGGATCACCGAGGCACTCGGCACCTCGGTGTGGCCCGCCTTCACGAAATGATCGAGGAAGCGCTTCCTGATCTCGTGTGTCTGCACGTCGTCTTCGTCCTCGTAGTTTCTGCCAATACCTGCGTCTATTCGACCGCACTACAGTACCGGTCTGGGTAGCCGCACTAAAAAGTCAACGAACCGGCCATTTATAAGGTGCCGGTCAGGCTGGACCAGATGTCGCCGCCTCAGCGGCTCCGGCAATAAAGCTCAGCCGGACCGAGCGCCGTGAGTTGTCCCGGTTCAAATCGACCAGCACGACGCTTTGCCACGTGCCCAGCAGCGGCTGGCCGCCCTGCACCGGAACGGTCACCGATGGCGCCACGAGTGCCGGCAGCACATGGTCGGCGCCGTGCCCAGGCGACCCGTGCGCATGGCGGTAACGATCGTCACGCGGCAGCAGGCGCTCGAGCGTTTCGATGAGGTCGTCATCGGAGCCAGCGCCGGTTTCGATGATTGCCACGCCTGCGGTGGCGTGCGGCACGAAGACGTTGCACAGGCCGTCCCCGTGCTCGCCGCAGAAGGACCGCACGGCGTCGGTGAGGTCGACGATCCGTCGGCGCGATGTGTCGATATCGAGCACGTCGGAGTCCACGAACCCCAGCCTACGGACGATCCATTTGCGAACCGTAATATCCCTGTTTGCGTTGCGAAATATCCCCATTCCGATTCGACCAATCCACAGAATCGGCTGGTCGCCGGGAGGAAGCTAGGGGTGGTCCGGTGGCGCCACCGGGGCGCTGCCCCGACACAAGGGGGTGGGTGGACGTGCACGCACGCTCTACCACGATTCAGGCGCAAACCTCGTCGATCGACGCTGGAATTGCGTATATGCGCGATGAGCTGATGGCCGAACTCGAGAACATTGACGGGTACGTTGGCATATCGCTGTTGGTTGACCGGGAATCCGGCTGCTGCATCATTACCGCCGCCTACGAGTCGGAGGACGCGATGCGCGCGGCCGCGGACAAGGCGAATCGGCTTCGCAGCCAAGCCGCGGAGCGGTTCGGCGGCAGTGTCGAGAAGATCGAAGAATGGGAAATCGGTGTCCTGCACCGCGATCACCAGTCGGCTGACGGTGCCTGTGTGCGGGCGACGTGGATCAAGGTCCCGCCGGACCAGGCGGACCGGGCCATCGAGTTCTACAAGGACTCCGTCCTACCCTCGCTCGAAGGCCTCGAGGGGTTCTGCAGCTCGAGCCTGCTGATCGACCGCTCGTCGGGGCGTGCCGTGTCGTCGACGACGTTCGACAGCCGCGACGCCATGGAGCGCAACAGGGAGCAGGCCAAGGAACTCAGGAACACGCGGACCCGAGAACTCGGCGCTGACGTGCTCGATGTCGGCGAGTTCGAGTTGGCGCTTGCCCATCTGCGGGTGCCCGAGATGGCCTGAGTTGCTCCTCGCTCGCTCGTTGACGCGAGCGTTTATTCAAGGCTCGGCAGGGGTATGCCAGCTCCACCCCTAGAGCCTTGGAGGAGCAATGACCATCACCAGTGTTATCACCGCGATCCTGATCGGCATCGTGGTCGGCGTGCTCGGCCGCCTGGTGGTGCCCGGCAGGCAGCCAATTGGCATGCTGGTGACGATCTTGGTGGGCATCGTGTCCGCGTTCATCGGCACGGCGATCGCCCGCGCGCTCGGAATCCCCACAGTCACCAACGGCATCGACTGGCTCGAGCTGCTGGTCCAGGTGATCGTCGCAGCGCTCGGCGTCGCCCTGGTGTCGTCTTTGATGCGCCGCCGTCGCACAGGACTGATGGGCGGCAGGCGCCGCCTGCTGCGCTAGCCGCCATGCCCCCGGCGATCCCGGCTGGCCCCGCCAGCTGGGATTGTCGTGTGTCTGGGCTAGTTCGCACAACCTACGTTTGGTGCGAGACGCGGCCGCCAAACGTCGACTTCGACGGAAGGATTCAGCCGTCACTGCAGCAGCAGCGGCTTCTCTGCCCGCGCCTTGATCTGCTGCACCAGCCACGAGTTGCCGTCGGGATCGGTGAATCCGAACAGCGTGCCCCCGTCGCGTTCGTCGATGACATCGATGTCCCCGGCGGCAACTCCCCGCTCGAGTAACTGTTCTCGGGCGCGGTAGGCGTCGGCGACGACGAGCTGGACGCCTTTGAGCGAACCCGGCGGCATCGGCGGTGGGTCACTCAACACGATCGAGCAGCCTGAGCCGGGAGGGGTGAGTCCCCCGCAAGCGGGAGGTGCCCCCAGTGCGAAGCGCTGGTCACCGGCGCGCGTGTCGTGGTCCAGGTTGAATCCGAGTTGGTCGCGGTAGAACGCGATGGCCCGGTCGACGTCACCGACCGGGACCACGACGACTTCGAGCGTCCAGTCCATCAGAGCCTCTTCAGAAGCTCGTCGAGCTTCTCGTAGCCCTCCGTCATGCCGCCCTCCATGCC
>JBKOYU010000821.1:0-1860 GCA_046725575.1 Actinomycetota bacterium
GGAATACACCGCCTACTTCACCCAAGCCGGCGGTCTTCGCACGGGAGCCCCGGTCCAGGTGTCGGGGCATCGGGCCGGAAAGGTATCCAGCATCGACCTCGACGGTACCCAGGTTCGCATCACTTTCGACGTCGATGACGACATCCGCCTGGGTGACCGGTCCGAGGCGGCGATCAAGACCAAGAGTCTGCTCGGAGCCAAGTTCCTGGAGATCACCACCCGCGGCGAACATGATCTGTCTGGTCCGATCCCGGCCGACCGCAGCACTCCGCCGTACGAATTACCTGACGCGCTGGGCGATTTGGCGACCACCATCACCGGCCTGAACACCAACCAGGTGTCGGACTCGTTGGCCACGCTGGCGCAGACTTTCCAGCACACGCCTCCGGATGTGCAGGCCGCGGTGCAGGGGCTGTCCCGCTTCTCCCAAACCATCGACACCCGCGACGCGCAGCTGCGCAACCTGCTGTCCAATGCCAACAAGACCACCGCGGTGCTTGCGCAGCGCAGCAACGAAATCGCCCAACTGATCCGCGACACCAACGCGTTACTGGTTGCCCTGCAGTCGCAAAGCACTGCGCTGGACCAGATTTCGTTGGACGTCTCTGCATTGGCGAGGCAGATTTCGGGCCTGGTCGCCGAAAACCGCACGCAGCTGCGGCCGGCACTGGACAAGCTCAATGGCGTCCTGACGATCGTCGACAACCGGCGCGAGCGGCTGCAGAAGGGGTTGAAACTGTTCAACAAATACGCGATGCAGCTTGGCGAGTCGGTGGCCTCCGGCCCGTTTTTCAAGGCATACATCGTCAATCTGCTCCCCGGTCAGTTCGTGCAGCCGTTCATCGACGTGGCATTCTCCGATCTGGGTCTCGACCCGAATGTGCTGGCGCCCAGTGAGCGCACCGATCCTCAGATCGGTCAGCCGGGCACGCCGGCCCTGCCGGTGCCCTATCCGAGGACGGGGCAGGGCGGTGATCCGAATCTGACACTGCCCGATGCCATTACCGGAAAGCCCGGCGACCCTCGCTACCCCTACCGTGAGCCGCGACCGGCGCCTCCGCCCGGCGGGCCGCCGCCTGGGCCGCCGGCAATCGCGCCGCCCGATCTGCAGTCGACACCGCTTCCTGCGGCACCGGAGCCGACGTTGGTCCACGCACCTGATGAGCCCGGCTACACCGACCCGCCGATAACGCCGCCGCTGCCCGGCCCGCCGCCGGAGGCCGGCCGATGAAACTGACTCGTGGTCGTGCGGCCTCGGTGTTGGCCGGATTGCTTGTCGTCGTTCTGGTGGCCGGCGTCGTGCTCGTGGTGCGTGGATTCGGGACGGCCGCTCGTACCCAGTTCGTCGCATATTTCGAGAACAGCAACGGGGTGTTTCCCGGCGACGAAGTTCGCATCCTTGGCGTGCCCGTCGGCGCCATCGACACCATCGAACCGCAGCCGGAACGAGCCAAGATCACGTTCTGGGTCGCCGACAAGTACAAGGTGCCTGCCGACGTTGCGCGCAGTCATCTTGGCACCGCAACTGGTCACCGCGCGTTCGATCGAACTCACGCCTGTCTATAGCGGTGGCCCCGCCTTGGCCGAGGGAGCGGTGATACCGCAGCAACGCACCGCCGTCCCGGTGGAGTGGGACGATCTACGCCAGCAGCTGGAGAAGCTGACCGACGCGCTGCAACCCACCCAGCCCAGCGGTGTGAGCACCCTGGGCGCGTTCGTGAACACCGCGGCAGCGAACCTGAACGGTCAGGGCGCCAACATACGCGACACGATCATCAAACTGTCCCAAGCGTTTTCGATCCTCGGAGACCACAGTGGCGACCTGTTCGGATCACTGAAGAACGTGTCTCTGCTCGTCTC
>JBKOYU010001097.1:0-3155 GCA_046725575.1 Actinomycetota bacterium
CGGATCCACCCACCACAGCTCCCGCTCCCCCGCGGGCAGCCCGGTGCGCCGGGCGAACAGCTCGGCCATCACCGCCGTCTTGCGGGCACACGCGGCGTTCTCGGTGCGCGCCCACCCCGCGGCGGCATCCACCAGCGCCGCATCATCCAACGCGGCCAGCTCGCCAATCTCGGGCAACGAACCATCGAACATACGAGCGAAACTACCCACACGCGGCGACCACACCCCCGACCGAACCCCGCCACCCAACACAACCTGTGGATGAATTCGCGACTGGGGATAACTCGCTACGTCGAAGCGACCCCGCGGGCTCATCGGCGCCGAAAGCCAGCTCGAGCCGAGTCCCGAAAAGTCGGAACCCGCACGCAACATCCGGAGACAGCCAAAATGTCCATTTTGGCGTTGATGGCTAGAATAACCGTTATGGCCACACTGACTTTCCGAAACCGCGCAGGCGAGCTGGTCGACGTCCCGACCGTCGCCGCCACGCGCTTCAAGAACGAGTTCGGCACGATTTTCGAACAGGCCGCCCTCGGCGGTGCCGTCGCGATCACCAAACACAACACCCCCAAGGCGGTGCTGTTGTCCTACGCCGAATTCGAAGCGCTGACCAAGGCGACCACGCCCGCTCTCGACGACCTGTCCGACGAATTCGACCGGCTGCTGGAGAGCATGCAGACGCCGCGATCGAAGAGCGCGATGGCCTCGGCGTTCGACGCCACGCCGGAGCAACTCGGCCGCACCGCGGTCAAGGCGGCCCGCGCCAAGCGCTAGCCCCGCCGCATGGCCCGCAAGGCCAAGACGCCGCGGCTGTATGTTCTCGCCGGGGTCAACGGCGCCGGCAAGAGCAGCATCGGCGGCGCGATGATCCGGGCGTCCGGCGCCGACTACTTCAACCCCGACGAGGCCGCGCGGAAGTTGATCGCCGCTAACCCGGGGCTCGACCAGGTGAAGGCCAACGCCGCGGCGTGGCATCAGGGCAGACGGCTGCTCGAGCGGGCGATCCGGGAGCGCAAGGATTTCGCCTTCGAGACCACGCTCGGCGGAAGCACCATGCCGCGGCTGCTCGCCGAGGCGGCGTCGCAGGGCTTCGAGGTGCGCATCTGGTACGTCGGACTGGCCAGTTCTGACTTGCACATCGAGCGTGTCCGCAACCGCGTGCGCACCGGCGGCCACGACATTCCGGAGTCCAGCATCCGGCGCCGCTGGCGGCACAGCAGGCTGAACCTGGTGCACTTGCTGCCGCACCTGACCGAGCTTCGTGTCTACGACAACTCCGCCGACGCCGATCCCGCCGCCGGCAACGCGCCACGGCCGGTGCTCGTCTTACATCTCGACCACGGCGAGATCGTCGGCCCCCCGGACCTGTCGTCGACCCCCGAATGGGCGAAGCCAATCGTCGCCACCGCGCTGAAATTGGGTTGAACGAGCGCGGCCGCCCCTCCTATCGTGGCCGCCATTTTGTTTCTTCGATGAGGTTGCGCACCGCCTAGCGGCGGATCTCACCTCACGGTCGATACATCCGCCGCCGCAGCAGCTTGTCCCAGCTATTGGTGGAGTTGTTGTGTCCCAACCTAATTCGGGCCGACTGGGGGTACCTCCCGCTTGCGGGGGGAGAATTCCTCGGCCAGAACTTTCTTCACGATCACGGCGTCATCGACGCCATCGTGCAAGCCGTCGCGCGCACCGATGGACCCTTGTCGAAGTCGGCGCAGGCGACGGCGTACTGACGCATGCGTAGCAGAAACTCGGTCGGCCGCTTACGTCCATCGAGGTCGTTGCCCGTCACGCCGCCGGCTCGCGTCGCGCACCACGCCCCGCACCCGCGTCGTCCAAGCCGACTTCCTGAAATACCCGCTGACGCGCGCACCGCACGTCATCGCCGGCAATCTGCCGTTTCAATTGACGACGGCGATGCTGCGCCGACTTCTGCACGGACCTGGTTGGACCGATGCGGTGCTCCTGGTGCAGTGGGAGGTTACCCGTCGCCGGGCGGCTGTCGGCGGCGCCACGATGATGACGGCGCAATGGTGGCCATGGTTCGAATTCGGTTTGGTGCAATGGGTTTCCGCGCCGTCGTTCACGCCGCAGCCCAGCGTCGACGGTTTGACTGATGACGATCAGCCGCCGGGCTGACAGCCGAACTGCAGCCTGGTCCTTGCCTATGCCAGGTGTGTCATTCAGCAGGCACCCTGGGTGGGCCCCGAGTTGCCAAGCTCGTAGCGACATTGTCGCTCTAGCGTCGTTTGTCGCTATATACGCGGGCAATTAGAGCACCGTAGGTTGCCCCGCACGCCGATCGGGCACCACGACCTCGCTCGGCGATCGGGCAGGCCACTCGGCGCGCTAACTCGTGCCTAACGGATCAATGGTCCATGCGACGTAGAGCATTGCCGCACTTACTGTCGCGGTCGTGACGAAGTCGATGGTTCTGCTGCGGACCGCCAACAGGCCGGCCCGGTCCTCGGGCAGCGCCAGCCGAAACGCCGCCGCCACACCGACACCGATTGCGAGCACCAGCCCGCCACGGCGCCAGTAACCGGCGACCACCAACCCGAATGCCGCCACGATGATCAAGCCGACCAGCAGGATCGGCCACTGCCCGCCAAACACCTTGCGGGCGAACTCCTTCAGCGTCACGCGAGGGCTTCGGCGCGCTCGACAACATTGGTCAGCAGGAACGCCCGCGTCAGCGGGCCCACGCCGCCGGGATTGGGTGATACGTGACCGGCGACGTCCCAGACGTCGGGGTGCACGTCGCCCACGAGCTTCCCGTCCGCGTCATGGCCCACCCCCACATCCACCACGGCGGCGCCGGGGCGCACCATGTCCGCGGTCACCAGGTGCTGCACGCCCGCTGCGGCGATGATGATGTCGGCCTGGCGGGTCAGCGAAGCCAGATCACGAGTTCCGGTGTGGCACAACGTCACTGTGGCATTCTCCGAGCGCCTGGTGAGCAGCAGCCCGAGCGGCCTGCCGACGGTGACACCGCGGCCGATCACCGCAACGTGAGCACCCGCGATCTCCACGTCGTAGCGGCGCAGCAGGTGCACGATGCCGCGCGGGGTGCACGGCAGCGGAGCGGCCTTGCCGAGCACCAGCCTGCCGAGGTTGGTCGGATGCAGGCCGTCGGCGTCCTTGCCGGGGTCGACGCG
>JBKOYU010000329.1:0-12172 GCA_046725575.1 Actinomycetota bacterium
CCATTGGATGGACCGCACGATCGTGGTGTAGCCGGTACAGCGGCAGATCTGTCCGGAGATGGCCTCGCGGATGGTGTCCTCGTCGGGGTCGGGCACGCGGTCGAGGAGGGCTCGCGCGGTGATCATCATCCCGGGCGTGCAGAATCCGCACTGCAGGCCGTGACAGCGCATGAAGCCTTCCTGCACAGGGTCGAGCCTTCCCTCAACCTCGAGGCCCTCCACCGTGCGGATGCTGTGGCCACTGGCCATCGCCGCGAGGACGGTGCAGGACTTCACCGGTTCGCCGTCCATTTCCACGACGCAGGTGCCGCAGTTGCTCGTGTCGCAGCCCCAATGGGTCCCGGTGAGCCGCAACTGATCCCGCAGAAAATGTACGAGCAGCGTCCGAGGCTCGACCTCGGCGGTGACCGACTCGCCGTTGACGGTCATGTTGACTTGCATGGCTAGTTCCCTTCCACGGCCGGCGCGTTGCGTACGCGCTCGACGGCGGTACGCAACGTGCGGACGGTGAGCTCGGAGGCAAGGTGGCGCTTGTATTCCGCGCTGCCCCGCATGTCCGTCGCCGGACTGCAGGCCTGCGCGGCATCATTGCCCGCCTGCGCGAAGGTCTCTTCAGTGGCAGCCCGCCCGGCAAGCCCGTCACCCACCGCTGCCAGCGCGGCGGCGTCGGTGTTGACCGCCGTGAGACCCAGCCGGGCCGCGACGATGGTGTCGCCGTCGAGCGTCACCGCGGCGCCGGCTGCCGTCACCGCCCAGTCGCCGACCCGCCGTTCCACCTTGGCGTAGGCGCTGGAGGTGTTGTGCCGCATTGGAACCCGTATCTCGATGAGCATCTCGTTGTGAGCCAGCGATGTCTCATACGGCCCGGTCAGAAACTCGTCGATGGGGATTTCGCGCTCACCGGACGGGCCGCGAGCCAGACATAACGCGTTCAGCACGGTGCACACGGTCGTGAGATCCTCGGCCGGGTCGGCCTGACACAGCGCTCCCCCGACCGTGCCGCGGTTGCGCACGACGGGGTCGGCGATGACGCGTTCGGCGTCGCGGAAGATGGGACAGACTGCGGCAAGATCATCCGACTCCAGTGCTTCGCGGTGACGCGTCATCGCACCGATACGTACGAGCGTCGGATCGACGACGATGTAGCCGAGCTCGGGGATCAGGTCGTTGATGTCGACCAGGTACTCGGGGTTGGCGATGCGAAGTTTCATCATGGGCAACAGGCTGTGGCCGCCGGCGACGAGCATCGCTCCGTCGCCCAGCCGGTCGAGCAGCCCGATGGCGTGATCGACGCTTGTGGCACGTTCGTACTCGAAAGGTCCAGGAACCTGCATGTGACCGACCTCACACTCTGATGCTGAGGACCCAGTGTTCGCCCGCCTCTCAGGGCCGTCAATAACGGCTTAAGCGATTACTTAAGTCACTAGGCTCGACCCGTGACACCGGCTCAGCTTCGAGCCTTTTCAGCCGTTGTCCGCCTGGGTTCGGTCCACGCGGCGGCACACGAGCTCGGCATGTCCGACGCCGGGATCTCCATGCACGTAGCTCAGTTGCGCAAGGAACTGGACGACCCGCTGTTCTCGAGGACCTCCGCGGGACTGGCGTTCACGCCAGGCGGGCTGCGCCTGGCCAGCCGGGCTGTCGAGATCCTCGGCTTGCAGCAACAGACCGCGATCGAGGTGACCGAGGCCGCGCATGGGCGACGCTTGCTGCGCATCGCGGCGTCGAGCGCATTCGCCGAGCACGCCGCGCCAGGACTGATCGAACTGTTCTCGTCACGCGCCAAGGACCTCTCGGTCGAACTGAGCGTGCACCCGACAAACAGGTTTCGGGAACTGATCACCTCGCGTGCCGTCGACATTGCGCTTGGTGAGGCAGGTGCCGACCGCGACGCCGCCGACAACGCGATTGTCGTCCGGCCGTTTCTGAACTATCAGATCCTCGCCGTGACGGCGCCAGGGAATCCGCTGGTTGCTCATCCTCCGACCACTTCGTTACTGCGCGGACAGCAATGGATGCTGGGGCCGTCGGCCGGCAGCGTCGACGGTGAGATCGCGGCAATGCTGCGCGACTTGGCGATACCGGAAGCCCAACAGCGAATCTTCCAAAGCGATGCCGCAGCAATGGAGGAGGTTCAGCGTGTCGGCGGCGTCACCCTCGCGATCGGCTTCACGGTTGGAAAGGACTTGGCCACAGGGCGGCTGGTACAGGTCAAAGGGCAGGGGTTGCAGGCGCCAGGCGAGTGGAGCGCCCTGACGCTGTCACCGGCTGCCCGACAGCCTGCGGTCTCCGAGCTCGTCCGGTTCATCACTACGCCGCGGTGCACCCAGGCTATGTTGCGCGGCACCGGCGTCGGCGTGACGCGGTTTCGGCCCAAGATCCACGTCACGTTGTGGAGCTAATGCGCCCCGCTTCCAGCGCGCGGATCAGGTTCGCGGAGTCCCACGGCTCCATTCGCTCCTCGTGTCATTGCCTCGCCAGCGCAATGCGGACGGCGTCTTCCGGCTTGATCTTGTGCTCGGCGGCTTCCGCCGCCTCGTCGATCGCGATCTGCACCCCTTTGACCCGTCCGGTGAAGGCGTTGTCTCCGGGGCGATAGTCGGGTGAGACGGGAGCCCCGGTATCCACCCCGACATCGCACCCGTCGTCGGCGGAGAAGACGTTGGGCAGCGTCGCTTCGACTTGTCCCTCCCCGACGTTTTGGCCGTCGACGTACAGAATGACCTTGCCGCCCTTGCCTAGACCGCCGCCGGCGTAGGCGAACTCCATGCGAACCTGGTGCGCGCCCGCCGGTAGCGGGTCGGCGGATTCGACGAAGAAGTGCTTCACCCCGCCCAGGTTGTAGCAATACTTGAGCTTGCCGTCCTTCGCATACAGGCTCCACCCGCCGATGTGGGCGCCCTGGGCGATGATCACGCCTTCGGCGCCGGTGTCGGGGACCTCGATCTCGGCGGTCACCGAGTGGGACTTGTTCTTGACACTGAGCACACAATTCTCCGACAGATGCCCCATGCCGGCGAAGAGCAGTTGGGTGTTACCCCTGATGAGCGTGGGCCTGCCCGCGAAGTCTGCGTTCATGCGCGGCCCGGGGTCGTCGTCCAAAGGCAACACCTTGTAGCGCGTCGCCTCGATGAGCCACAGCCGCTGCAATTCGTGAAGCTTCTCCGGCATCTCCTTGGACAGGTCTTTGGCCTGGCTCCAGTCCTTGGTGGTGTCGTAGAGCTCCCACACGTCGTCGTCGAAGGCCGGAGTCTTTTCGCCAACAAGGATCCATGGCGTTTTGTGCCGCGTCACGGCGGTCCACCCTTTGTGGTAAATGCCGCGGTTGCCGAACATCTCGAAGTACTGCGTCTCATGGCGGTCCGGCGCCTCAGCATCGTTGAAGGAGTAGAGCATGCTCACCCCCTCGATGGGGTGCTGCTGCACACCGTTGACGAACAGCGGCTCGGGCAGACCGGCAGCCTCCAGCACGGTCGGCGCGAAGTCGATGACGTGATGGAACTGCCACCGCGACTCGCCTTTGGCGGCGATTCGCTTGGGCCAGTGCACAATCGTGCCGTTGCGTGTCCCGCCCCAGTGCGAGGCGACCTGCTTGGTCCACTGGTACGGGGTGTCCATCGCATGCGCCCAGCCCACCGCGTAGTGGTTGTAGGACTCCGTCCCGCCCAGCTTGTCGAGCCGCTCCATCAGGAATTCCGGCGTCTCGATCGCCGCCATGCCGTTGAAGTTCAGCATCTCGTTGAACGTTCCGTTGAGCGTGCCCTCGGCCGACGCGCCGTTGTCGCCGACGATGTAGAACACGAGCGTGTCATCGAGCAGACCCAGCCTGTCCAGGCTGTCGATGAGGCGGCCGACGTGGTGGTCGGTGTACTCCAGGAAACCCGCGTACACCTCCATCTGGCGGCGCAGCACCGGTTTGAGCTCCTCAGGCATGTCATCCCAGGCAGGTATTTCCTTGTGGCGGGCGGTCAACTCGCAGTCGGGCGGGATCACGCCGAGCTGTTTTTGCCGGGCAAACGTCTCCTCACGCAATTGATCCCAGCCCTGGTCGAACTTGCCCTTGTACTTATCCGCCCATTCCGTGGGCACGTGGTGCGGAGCGTGAGTGGCGCCGGGGGCGAAGTAGACGAAGAAGGGCGTGTCGGGGGCAAGCGCCTTCTGTTGGCCGATCCACGAGAGCGCCTTGTCGGTCATGTCTTCCATCAAGTGGTAGCCCTCTTCGGGGGTGCGCGTCACCTCGATCGGCGTCGTGCCCTCGAAGAGCGTCGGATACCACTGATTGGCCTCACCGCCGATGAAGCCGTAGAAATACTCGAAGCCACCGCCGCCGGAGGGCCAGGCGTCGAACGGCCCGACCGGACTCGTCTGCCACACCGGCACCTCGTGGCATTTCCCGAACTGGGCCGTGTTGTACCCGTTGAGCTTCAGCGTTCGCGCCAGCGGTGACATCGTGTTGGGCAGCACCGAGCTGTAGCCCGGCGCGCCGGTGGCAATCTCGGTGATGCCGCCCATGCCGGCCGAATGGTGATTGCGCCCGGTCATCAACGCCTGCCGTGTCGGCGAGCACAAGGCGGTCGTATGAAACCGGTTGTACTTCAAACCGTCCGCCGCCAGCCGTTCCGCAGTCGGCGTCTGACATGGACCGCCGAAGGCGCTCGACGCGCCGAACCCGACATCGTCGAGCAGAATCAAGAGGACATTCGGCGCCCCGTCGGGCGGGCGCAGCCGTTCAATCGGCGGGAAAGAGGTATCGGGATCCTTCGCGTCATAGGTGATCAAGCCGGTCCACGCGGCGCTCGGAATCGGCAGATGGGTCCTGGATGCCATCGTGTTCTCGGTCATGTTCTCGTCTCCAGTTCGTCTGGTGTTAAGGCTCTCGCCGACCCATTGACAGCAAATTGACACCCGCGCCGAGGGCTACGGACCGGTCAAACTCTAGGGCGCTAACTTCCGGCGGCGCAGCACTTTTGCCTTATCACTTCGCCCATGGGAAGAACCGCGACACCGCCGACGCAATGATGCGCTGATACCCGGCGCCGGTGAGTCGCGCCAGCACGTCGAGGGCCTTCGCTTCCCAGCCGATCACCACGCGGGCACGACCCTTGCGCACCCCGTTGACGATCGTCTGCGCGGCCATTACCGGCGAATGGAGCGCCAGCCTTGTGTCGAAGAACTCGGCAAAGGTCCGCGCATCCTCGCCGTCCGCGACGGTCGCTTGCGGGCGACCGCGGTCTTGATGCCACCGGGATGCACGCACGTCACCTTGACGGAAGTTCTCCCCTGTAGGTCATCTGGTCGTGCAACTCCCGCGGCTGGCCGTCCACGAAAAGTGCCATCCCACCGAGCATCTGGACGTTCAGGCCCGTGGCCGTGACGATGATGTCCGCCTCGAGTTCGCGCCCGGACTCGAGCAGGATGCCCTTCTCGATGAAGGTATCGATCTGATCGGTGACGATCGACGCCTGACCGGAGGCGAGCACCTTGAACAGATCGGCATCGGGCACCGCTCGCGCCGCTCCAGCACGGCGATCGTCTTGTTCGGCAGCTCGGCGGTCACCTGACACGCCGTGCCGATGCCGGACAGACCGGCGCCGATGATCAGGACGTCGAAATGGTGCGCGTTCATGGCAAAAGGATGGTCGACGATCCTGCGCGGGTCTTGACAATTTGCGACATGCTTTTAGCATTTCCCGACAAGGGGGTGATCGAATGGCCAGCCTGATCCGGGCCACCACGCTCTGGGGGTACGGCGAGCTGGTGCGCGAACTCGGCGGCGACCCGGCGTCCTTCTTGTCGCGCTTCCACATTCCGCCTGGGGTCGAAAATCAGGAGGACGCGTTCATCCCCGTCGACGCATACGTACGCATGCTGGAGGCCAGCGCCGACGACCTGGGCTGTCCGGATTTCGGCCTTCGCCTCGCGCAATGGCAGGGCCTGGACATCCTTGGACCCATCGCGGTGATCGCTCGCAATGCGCAGACCTTGCTTAGTGCGCTGGAAGCGATCGCACAGTACCTGTACGTCCATTCTCCCGCGCTGAGGCTGACAGCCGCACCACGCACCATGGAAACCGGCGTCCGGTTCACCTATGAGGTGACCGAGCCGGGTCTGCCGTACGTCCTCCAGGGATACGAGCTCAGCATGGCGATCGCCGTGCGAATAATTCGCCTGCTCGCGGGTCCCGAAGCGAGTCCCGGCGCGATCGCGTTCATGCATGACCAACGCGGCCCGGACGCTGCCTACCGCGACGCGCTGGGTTTCTCGGTGCGCTTCGGACAGGCGTGGTGCGGATTCGAACTACCGCGACATCTGGCCGGCAGGCGCATCGACAGCGCGGATCCGGAGACCAGACGCATCGCCACGAAATACCTCGAGTCGAACTACCTGCCGAGCACGGCGACGCTGTCCGAACGCGTCACGGACCTGGCCCGCCGCCTGTTGCCGACAGGCCAATGCAGTGTCGAGGCCATCGGTGATCAACTCGCGATGCATCCACGGACACTGCAACGGCGCCTGGCCACGGAAGGAGTGCGATGCCAGGACGTGATTGACCGCGAACGCCGGGTCCAAGCAGCGAGATACCTCGCCGAACCGAGGCTTCATTTCAGCCAGATCGCGGGTCTCCTCGGTTACACCGAACAGAGCACATTCAACCGGTCGTGTCGTCGCTGGTTCGGGAAGACGCCTCGGCAATACCGAGCCGACGCTTAGCCAGGCGCACGGCCGGCTTCCAGTGCGCGGATCAGGCTGGCCGAATCCCACGGACCCTTGTGCCGCTTGCCGTTGACGAAGAACGTCGGTGTCGCATTGAGGTCCATCAGCTCGGCGTCCTGCGCATCGTCCTGCACCCGGTGCAGCACCTTCGTCGGATGCACACGCACGTCCTGGTCGAACCGTTCGAGGTCGAGCCCGATCGCGTTGGCGTAGCGATAGATGTCGGACCACTCCAAATCGTCCTGATGTGCGAACAGCATCCTGCCCATCTCGAAGTACTTGTCCTGTAGCCCCGCCGCCTCGGCCGCCCGTGCCGCGTCGAACGCGCGCGGGTGCACCCGCTCCAGCGGTAGGTGGCGCCAGACGTAGCGCAGCTCGTCGCCGAAATGCGCGCGCACCTCGTCGATGGATCCGGTCGCCCGGCTGCAGAACGGGCATTCGTAGTCGCCGTACTCCACCAACGTCAGCGGCGCGTCGGGATTGCCGCGGATATGGTCGCGCTCCGGATCGACCGGCCGGATCAGCTTGAGCCCCACCGGTTCCGGCGGGCTGAGCCAGTCGGTGATCCGGAAGATCGCCCACCCGGCGAGGAAGGCGATGACAGAGGCCAGTAGCACGCCGATACGCGCCTGGTCTTGTCGCGCCGGCTCGGCGATAGCGAGGTCGACGATGAAAAGTGAGATGGTGAAACCGATTCCGGACAGCGCGGCACCGCCGGCGGCCCTGCGTAGCGTCCCGCCTGGCGCCAGTTGTCCGAGACCCGTGCGCTGCATGAACCACGTCGCACCCGTGATGCCGATGAACTTTCCGATCACCAGACCGGCGACGATGCCCCATGTCAGGGACGACCGCAGCGCAGCGATCACGCTGTCCCCGTCGAGCCGCACCCCGGCGTTGGCCAACGCAAACAGCGGCAGCACCACGAACGACACGTACGGCCCGACCTCGGTCTGCAGCCGTTCGTTGATCGAAAGCGATTCCCGCAGACCGCGAGTCGCGGCGCGCGCGTATTGCGGATTGGGTGATTGGCGGAAGGCGCGGATCATCTCGACGGTCTGCTCCACCTGCTGACGGTCGGGCGTGAACACGGGGATCAGCAGCGCGACCGCGACTCCGGCCAGAGTGGGATGAATGCCGGCCATCGACAGCGCGACCCACAGCGCAAAGCCGAGCACCGCATAGGCCGGGCCACGGGCCACCGGCAGGAACCGGACCAACCCGATCGCGACAATCAAGGCCGCCGAGACGACCAGCGGAACGACCTGGATGCGATCCGAGTAGAAGAGCGCGATCACGCACAGCGCACCGATGTCGTCGACCACGGCCAAGGTGATCAGGAAAATCCGCAGCCGGGCAGGGTATTTGGGCTTGACGATCGCCAGCGCCCCGATGAGGAACGCGGTGTCGGTGGAGATCACCACTCCCCACGCCTGGGCGTTCTCCCCCGACGCGTTGAACAGCAGGAAGATGACGGCGGGCACGGTGAGGCCCGCGATCGCGGCGACGACGGGCACGGCGGCCCGTGCGCGATCGGTGAGCTCGCCGATGGTGAATTCACTGGTGACTTCGAGGCCGACGATGAAGAAAAAGAACGTCATCAGGCCGTCGTTGATCAGATGCTTGACGGTCAGTTCGACGGTGTGACCACCGAACGTGAAGCCGACGTGGGTGTCCAGCAGCGCCCAATACGTCTCTGCCCACGGCGAATTGGCCCACAGGATCGCCGCCAGGGTGAACGCGAGCAGCAGCGCGGCCGCGGTGTTTTCCTTGGTGCCGGGCGCCTTGGGGTCGCGACTGAACCGGCCCGGCAGCAGGCGAACGATCCGCGGAAGGGGCTCGGCAGTCACTCGTCTGCGACTGTGTGAGCGGCTTCCATCAACATCCACCCCGACAGCTGCACCGACATGTCACGTTCGGGCACCTTTGAGGCGTTCACCGCGCCCTCGACGAATTGAGCTTCTTTCCCGCCGGCATCAGGTATTTCGGCGGTGCGATCCCAGAACGCACCAAACAGCGGCAGGCCGTCGACGGTTTGACGGTTGTCCCACGCCGACTGCGCGGACTTGAGCACCAGCGACCGCGCGGTGTCACGTGCTTCGGCGTCCGCTGGACCGTTCTGCGGCAGCGTGGTCACCACAAGAGCCAGGTAACGGGCCAGGATCCCGTTGAACAGTCCGCCGTCGCCGCCGCCCGCACCCTTGATCACCCCGTCGGTTGCCATGTTGTCGCTCACGGCCTTGACGAGCCGGTGCACGCGCTCGGCGTGCTCGGGATCTTTCGTCCGCGCCGCGAGCTCGGTCTCCAGCCCGATCACCACGCCCTGGCAGTAGGTGTACTGCGCCCGCACGAGCGAGCCGGCCTTGATGCCGTCGAACACCAGATGGGTGTCGGGGTCGATCAGCGTTTCGTCGATCCAGTCCGACATCTGCTGGGCACGCCTCAATCGCCCTTCATAGCGGGCCAGGAAGATCGCCGCGGGCCCGTTCGCCGGGGCGTTGAAGAACTGGTCCTGCTTGCGCCACGGAATGCCGCCGCCGTCCTCGGGCACCCACGCGTTGAGGAACTGCTCGGAGAGTTTCTTCAGCGCGTTCGGGCGCTCGACACCGGCCAGCCGGCCGGCCCGCTCCAGCGCCAGCGCCAGCCACGCCATGTCGTCGTAGTAGTCGTTGACCCAGGATCCGTTGTTGCGCAGCCGATGTCCGCGGATCTGCCGGGCGATCTTCTTCTGCCCCTCCGGCTGGGGATCGCGCACTTGCGCGTCGACCAGGTTGTCCAACAGGTGCGCCTGCCACCAGTAGTGCCAGGTGCCGAACCTCCGGTACTTCCCCGCGGCCGGCCATGCGACGACACCCAGCTGAGTTCCCGGCAATCCCCAGAGCCGTTTCAGGTGTCGCTTGGCAACGGCGGCCTCTGCGCTTGCTGCGCGGTTGGCCCATTGCTGATCCATGCTGTCGATCCTGCCCTACCAGGCGTTGGAAATGTCCCCATGTTGGGTGATCCAGGTGTGCATGGCGATGCCCGCGGCAACTGCGGCGTTGATGCTGCGGGTCGATCCGAATTGGGCGATCGACACGGTTACGGCGGCGCCGGCCTTCGCGTCGTCGGTGATGCCCGGCCCCTCCTGGCCGAAGATCAGCAGACAATCACGCGGCAGTTCCGTGTGTTCGAGTCGCACCGCGCCTGGCACGTTGTCGACGGCGACGACGGTCAGCCCGGCATCCGCGGCGAAGCTCAACAGTTCGGCGGTGGTGTCGTGGTGCCGCAGCCGTTGGTAGCGGTCGGTCACCATGGCGCCGCGCCGGTTCCAGCGTCGACGGCCGACGATGTGCACGGTGTCGACGGCGAACGCGTTGGCGGTCCGCACCACCGCGCCGATGTTCGCGTCGTTGCCGAAGTTCTCGATCGCGATGTGCAGCGGATGCCTGCGTTCGTCGATGTCGGCGATGATCGCGTCGCGCGTCCAGTACCGGTAGGCGTCAACGACGTTGCGGGTGTCGCCGTCACGCAGCAGCGCAGGGTCGTACCGCGGATCGTCGGGCAGCGGACCTTCCCACGGCCCGACGCCGGGGGTTTCGCTCCATTCCGTTGGGCCGGCTTCAGTCATGGGTTGTCCACAATCCCGCGTGGGTGCCGACCATCGACACCGTCGCATACAGCAATGCCGCGTTGATCTCACCCTGCGTGCACAGCGACGCGCGGACCTGAACGGACTCGCGCGATGCGTCCGGCAAGACGAGCACCGAGGCACCGTAGATATCGCAGGCGTGACTCAGCCCAGGGGCGGGCAGCGTCGGCCCGGCCAGCACCATCATGGGGCCGCCACGGCGGGCCGAGTCGTCGCGGTATCGCGCTGCCAAACCGTCTATTTCGAGTCCGAGCAACATGTAGCCGTTGCCGGAGAACGCATTCGGGTCGCCCATCGCCGACGGGTCGAGCTGCGCGCCGTCGGCACGAAACGCGTCAACGCTCGTCGTCTTGAGCACCAGCCCGGTGTCGTTCTCGTTCGTCGGCAGCACGCCGACGGGAAACGCCGCGGGGTACGCCGCGACGGTGTCGGGGATGCGTTCGCGCGGCGAGTATGCGTAGACACCGCGTACCTGGGACTGGTCGCGCTGCGGGCCCAAGCACACCGCACCGCTTAGCTTGTCCGGGGTGGGGGCCGATAATGGTTGCAGCGCAAGGCTTGTCATGCCCTTGCAGCCGCCAACAGCACTCGCCTCGACCGGATGCGCCAGCGCGCCGTAAAGCCCGAAGCGGATGTCGTCGGGCTTGGCGCGCGGGCCGTCCTTCTGCGACGGCGAGGCGTCCACGTCGACGAGGACATGGTCGGCGTCGAACCGCAGATTCGACACCGAGATGTTCCAGCCGAGGATCGACAGCGATTCGCCGATCGCGGCGGATCGCGTGGAGTACTGATGGGTCGGGCCGTCGTCGCCGGAGCACGCCGAGGCGACCATGACGATCGCCGCCATGACGGCGATTAGTGCGCGCACGGTTTGAGTGCGGCTTCAGGTTCTTTTTCGGCCACTGCCGACGACTTTCGTCATGGCGCGCACCAGGTTTCGCGGCACTACCCGTCCGCCGGTGGTGAGCGCCTTGTACTGCAGACCGGGGACGATGACGACCTTGCCCTTGGCGACGTCGGCCATGCATTCGCGCACCACGTCTTCGACCTCGAGCCAGAGGAACGACGGGGTCTTGGCCATGTCGATACCTGCCCGTGCGTGGAACTCGGTGTGCACGAAGCCGGGGCACAGCGCGTGCACCCCGACACCGGTTCCGCCGAGGCCGTTGGCCAGCCCTTCGGAGAACGCGATCACCCATGCCTTGGACGCCGAGTACGTCGACCCGCGACCGGGCAGCAGCCCCGCCACGCTGGCGACGTTGATCACGGTGCCCTCGTGGGCGGCCAGCATGGGCGGCAGCGCGGCGTGCGTCAGCTGCATCACCGCGGTGACGTTGACGTCGAGCTGGGATTGCAGCAGCGCCAGGTCGGCGGTCCAGAATTCCCCGGACGTGCCAAATCCGGCGTTGTTCACCAGAACCCGCACTCCGGCGGCCAGCCGGTCGGCCACCTTCGCGCGGTCGGTGTCGGCGGCCAGGTCTGCGACGAGAACCTCCACGTTCGCGCCGGCCTCGTCATGCAATTCGGCGGCGAGGCGCTCCAGTCGTTCGGCGTCGCGGGCGACCAGCACCAGGTCGTAGCCGTCGATCGCGTAGCGGCGGGCGAATCCCGCGCCCAGCCCGGAGGTCGGTCCAGTGATCAGTGCGACGGGGCGTGGCATGCACACAGGCTACTTCCCCCGAGTCGTCCCCTGCGCTTCGCGCGTGGGCCCAACGCTCCTGCCCCGCCGGACTACTTAGCGCTGGTAGTGCGGGGACTGCCGCCCGTTGCGCGACGGTGGCGGCGGGCGGCGCACCGGTTCGGCGCGGCCCGCCTCGGGGCGCGGTGGTACAT
>JBKOYU010000335.1:0-4110 GCA_046725575.1 Actinomycetota bacterium
CGCGGCGAACAGACCGATTCCCCCGGCGCCGAACGCCAAGACGTACACGCTCGATAGGACCGGGGGATACCGGTGAAGTACGAAGTAGGAGATGTGAACCGCAGTACTCACTGCCCGCCTCCTCGCCACGTTACCGGCAGATTCCATACCCCGCGCGTGAAAATTGTTCTGCGCCAATTAATTGCGGAGTCAGGGACAAGCGCGATCCCGTCCAGTCGAGACAGCATGACTTGCAGGCCAACCTGGAGTTGGACCCGCGCGAAAGCCATTCCGATGCACCGGTGCCGACCGTGGCCGAACCCGAGGTGCGGATTCGGGTTCCGATGCGGACAAAACTCGTCGGCATCGGGAAACACATCGGGATCGCGATTGGCGATGTCAAACATGGGGACGACGACTTCGCCCTTCGATATCAGGCGATCGTGCAGCTTCACGTCCGCGATAGCGACGTGCGCCTGCCCAGCCGCGCCACCGGCCCTGCCGTCGAACCACACCCAGCGGAGCAGTTCTTCGACCGCGGATGGGATGTCGCCGGGGTTGCGGCGAAGTTCGTCCGCCAGGCCGGGCCGTTCGAGTACCTCGATAAGCCCCAGCGCGAGATGACTGCCCGTCGTCTCGGCGCCCGCCATGAGCAGACCCATGCTGAGCATGACGATTTCTGCGTCGGTGAGTCTGCTCGCGGAATCTTCCTGTGCCAACACGTCGATCAATCCACCAGAGGCGCCCGCGTGCCGCGAACGAATCACCTGACTTTCGAGGTATTCGCGCAGGTCGACTGCCGCTTTAGCAACCTCGTCGTCGTGGTAATGGCCAGACGACCAGGCAACCGTCATCCGCGGAGCAAGATACGGCAGATCAGCGACGTCCAGGCCGAGCAGGTTCATATGGACGAGGGTCGGGAACGGATGGCAGAACCGCGCGTAGATGTCGGCGGGCGGGCCTGCCGTGAGCAGGTCGTCGATGAGTTGGTTGGCGACATGTTCGATGGACGGGCGGGCTTGTTGCGCCCTTCGCGTCGTAAACCACCCCTGGATGGTGCGGCGGCGAACAGTGTGCAGTGGCGGATCACTGGTGACCAACCCGAATTGTGAATCGGCGCTCGCCCACGGCGTGCGCATGCCGAACTGCGCACGGCTGAAGCGGTTGTCGCTCAATACGGTTCGGACGTCGCATTGGCGGGCTACGGCGATGGCCGCCGTACCGTCAGGCAATTCGACGTCGAGGGTCGGCTGCCCGCGAAAGAGGTTGACATATTCCGGGGGCAGCGACGTGCCCGGCCTGGGATCGAGAGGTAATCGCATGGTGTCACCCCGGTTTCTGTGGGTGCCGGTGGAAAATGCGAACGGTGCCGGACCGGCCGTCGATTTCGATATCGTCGCCGTCGGTTATTGCGGTCGTCGCCCCGGGAACTGCCACTACGGTCGGAATTCCGAGCATGCGGCCGGTTATCGCGGTGTGGGAGAGCATGCTGCCACGCTCGGCGACGAGTCCCGACGCGTTGAGCATCAGTGGTAGCCAGCCAGGGTCGGTCTCGCGGGCGACGAGAATTCGCCCGGAGCAATCGCCCGGCCTGACGTCGGGGCGCAATACCAATTTCGCTTGCGCACGGGCGATCCCGGCACTCGACGGGAGACCTGCCAGCACCGTGCTCGAGCCTCCGGGTGCCGGGGCCGTTGCGGCAGTGCGCCGGAGATCGGCGACCTCGATCGGGACAGCCGCGGTCGTGAAACGGGGCGCTACTGCCGGACGGCGGCATGACTGTAGGTACGCGTCTTTCCGCCCTCGTGCCAGGTGGCGGAGATCGATGTGTGTGCAGGTGCCGTCGAAGGCGCCCAGTAACTCCTCGGCTTCCAGATGGACGTAGTCATCGGGCGAATCCAGCCATCCGGCAGCGGCCAAATCCGACCCGAGACGACTCATGGCTTCCCGCGAGAAGCCGTAGAGCTGGGTGCGGCAAAACCGGGTGTCCTCCCGGGCTTTGGCAAGGAACCGTCCGGCGCGCAGCGCGACGTGGAGGATGGCACGCTTGGATCTGGACGGGCAGATCCTTCGTAGTTCATCGCGCGCACCCCGTGCCGCGGTCGACTCTTGAAGCATGGTGTGCTGGATCGTCGCTCCCGCCGCGACGAACGGCCGCAAGGACTCGATGAGCATTTCGGGTCTTTGACGCGGCGTAGGTTCCTCGATCTTGAGGTCGTTCATCGCGCGATCGCCGAATCGCCGAAGGTGCGTCATGGCATCGGCGGCCAGCTGGCTGCTATAGCCGCCACTCGCTATCTGGGCCCACGTCTCACTTGCGTCGTCGGTCAGCACTCGGTGCGGCAACCCGGGGATGGCGTTGATCTGCTCGGCCAGCGCCACCATTGAGTGCACCGACTCCAACGTCCGGTTCGGCGTTCCTCCGGGCAACAGCGCAGCGAGGTTGACCTCGGCGATCTCCGTCCAGCGCTGGACGAGCAATGTCGCCGCGGCATAGACGGCAAGACCGAGGTAGCCGGCCAAAATCGTTACGCCCCAGCGGTTTTCTGCTTCCGCCCACACTCTTCTGTAAACGGCTACGATATCCTCGGCCGGCAGTTGCGCGAGTTCCATCCCGGCCACGTGCTGGTTATCCCACCAAGTCAAGAAGCTTCGCAGCTGGCGGGGGAAGCGGGCGGCCGCCCAGATTAGGCGCGGTGACCGCGCGAGTAGTCGCGCGACCGCGCGGCGGTCAAGTGCTAGATGCGGGACAGCGTCGTGTGACTGCAGTCCGAGCGATCGCTCCCACAGCGGGCGCAGCAGATCCCAACCGGGAATCTGGCTGTGCAGCGCATGCCACGCATCGAGGCGATAGTAGAGTCGGCCGTCCAGGTATCCGACCATGCGGCGCAGTTGGTGCTCACGACTGCGCAGCTGGCTCTCCGGAACTCCGACAGTGCGATAGAAGTCGCGAAAACTCATGCGGTAGAACGTTCGTGCGTGCGAGTAGGTCATGGCCGTGCTGACGCCCGGAAAACTTTCGGTCAGGTTGTGATTCGTCCACTCAACGGACGGGCCGACCGTTCGGGGCCGCACGGCGGGTCGTACCTGAACCAGGTGGATCGCCGAGTCAGCGGTGACGACGCCCTCGATGTCCTGTGGCCCGGAGAAGAGCCGCTCGGCGGTTTCCGCCAATTGCGCGATCTGGTCGATTTGCGCATCGGTAAGCACGGGTTTGTCGGCGAGGTCATCGGGCACCCGATATTCGGCCACGCCTCCGGTGGGTGCTCGGCAGAGCATGCGTTGTTTGTGCAAAATGCGCCGCTCGATTTCGCCTGGGTGCACGAAGAAGTGGTCGATGTCGGCGCGCTCGGCCACAGCGCCTTCTCCGATGCCGTAGACCGCCGCGACCGTCGTCCCTCTGTCCCCGGTTACTGGGTCATGCGTGAATGCGACGAATGAGCGTCGACCATCGATCATTTGTTGAATGCCCACGCACACGCCGAGGATGCTGGGGTCGATTCCCCGATGCGCGCGGTACAGCACCGATTTGACGCTGAAGACCGACGCGGCGCAGCCCGAAATGCGGTCGATCAGTGCGCTGGCGCCGACGTAGAGGTAACTGTCGGTGAGCCCCGCGAACGGGTCGGCGGCGTCGTCTTCGCCCGGGTGGCCGTTCCGCCCGACTACGCATGCGCGGACTGCAACGTCCTGTAGGCCGACGCCGATGCATTTCTCCAGGATTGCGGATTGCATTTCCGTTGTGAGCGACACGCGTTCGGCGGCGCTGCGAGCCGTCTCGGCCCATACGGTCAATCGCTCGACACTGGCGTCGACTCCCGGAAAAGGGGCCACCACGTCGGCGATGGTTGTCCATGGCGACTCGATGACGACGCAGAAGAACGGTGGGACCCTAACCCCGGCATCGCGTAGCCGTTGCTGGCGCGCGAACTTGTGGCCCACCAGGCGGGCGTCGGCCAGTTCGGCCGGTGCATCAACGATCTTGATCATCACCAGACTCCGGGCAGAATGCGACGTCGGATGCCAGCGAATTCGCGATACTCGGGTGACCTGACGAGAACACCTTCTTCGACCCTGATCCGCCAGAGAATTGCGGCCGCGAGCAGAGCCAATGCCGCGATACTCAGCGGA
>JBKOYU010000798.1:0-2385 GCA_046725575.1 Actinomycetota bacterium
GTCCGAGCACACCGGAACCCACTTCGACGCCCCGGTGCACTGGTTGCCGGGCAGGGAGCTGGAGGACGTCTCACAGGTCCCGGCCCAGAAGCTGGTAGGCCCGGCGGCCGTGCTGGACTTCTCCGCGGAAGCCACGGCCGACCCCGATTTCCTGCTGCGCCGAGAGCACGTCGACGCGTGGCAGGACGAGTTCGGACCGCTGCCGGACCACGGCTGGCTGCTGTATCGGACCGGCTGGGACTCCCGGTGCGGCGACGCCGTGAAGTTCCTCAACGGCGGGCACACCCCCGGGGTGGCGCCGGAGTGCGCACGCTGGCTGGCTGAGCAGACCTCTCTCGTCGGTATCGGTGTTGAGACCGTCGGCACGGACGCCGGTGGTGCTGCTTCGTTCGAGGATCAGCCCTACCCGTGCCATTGGTACTTCCAGGGGGCCGGCAAGTACGGACTGACCCAGCTGCAGAACCTGGCCCAGCTCCCACCGCAAGGCGCGGTGCTGCTGGCCGGTCCGCTGCCGATCGTGGGCGGCTCGGGTAGTCCGACGCGCGTGCTTGCGCTCGTCGAACGCGACGGGAGCCGGCCATGACAGGGCGTGGCTTCGCCCGCGGGCAACAGCTATTCCGCAGGCATCTGGACGACCGGGGTTCGCAGACGGAGTTCGAGCTGCTCGGCCGGCACTGGACGCTGCTGCCGGACGTTTTCGCGCCTACCTACACTCCGGTGACCGAGCTGTTCACCACGTGGATCCCGTATCCGGTGGGCGGCACGCTGCTGGAGATGGGTTCGGGCACCGGGGTCACAGCGGTGAACGCCGCGCTGGCCGGCTGCCGGCGCGTGACGGCCCTGGACATCAGCTCTGCGGCGGTAGAGAACACGCGGCGCAACGTCGAGCGGCACGGGGTCGCCGACCGGGTGGACGTCCGCCAGAGCGACCTGTTCGACGCCCTGTCCGCCGACGAGCGGTTCGACGTCATCTACTGGAACTCCAACTTCGTCGAGGCGCCGCAGGACTTCGTCAACGCCAGCGACCTGCATCACGCCTTCTTCGATCCCGGCTACGAGACGCACCGCCGCTACCTCCTCGAGGCGCCGCGCCATTTGAGCGAGGGCGGCAGGCTGCTGCTCGGTTTCAGCGACTTGGGCAGCTGGGAGCAGCTGCGGACGGCGTGCGATGGCGCCGGCTTGACCGCCGAGGTCCTGCGCGCCCAGCAGTGCCAACTGGAGATCAGCATCGAATTTCAGCTGGTGGAGCTGCGTCCGGCCGACGGCGGTCCGTGGACCCAAGCGCGGGTGGGAGGGCAACGATGACCGACAACTCCGATGAGAAGGCTCTGCTGGATCTGCTGAAGGGCGAACACCGGGGCGTACTGGTCACCCTCAAACGGGACGGCAGGCCTCAGCTGTCCAACGTGGACTACACCTACGACCCGGCCACCCGATCGCTCCGCTTCTCGGTCACCGACGGCAGAGCCAAGACGGTCAACCTGCGGCGGGATCCGCGCGCCAGCTTTCATGTCACCACCGAACGCGGCTGGTCCTATGCGGTGGCCGAGGGCATCGCCAAACTCAGCCCAGTCGCCTCCGATCCCGCCGACGCCACGGTGGAAGAACTCATCGACGTCTTCCGCGCGATTCAGGGCGAGCACCCCGACTGGCAGGAGTACCGCGACGCCATGGTCACTGACCGCCGACTGGTGATTCGGCTGCCCATACAGCGGGTCTACGGCTGGATCCGTCCCAGCTGACTCGCCCCGTCCGTTTTGCCGCATCCAGAACATCCAAGGAGAAGATCATGAACAGTTCGAAGACCAGGCCACATGTGATCGTGGTCGGCAGCGGAGGGCCGCCCTACCGGGAGTACGCCTTCGCGACCCTCGCGCGGCGCTACCGGGTCTCGGCGGTGCTGCCGAGCGAACCAACCTGGCAGCGGCGCTACATCGGCGACTCAGCGGTGGCTGATCTGGCCGATCCCGACGCCATCGCCGCCGCCGTGTCCGCACTCGCCGGAGGGCAGGCCGAGATCGGGCTGCTCACCTGGGACGAGACGGTGCTGGAGGCGACCGCGCAGGCCGCCGAGCAGCTGGGGCTGCCGCACATGTCGGCCCAAGCGGCGGCACGATGCCGGGACAAGTACGCGACCAGGACACTGCTGGAACAGGCCGGGCTCGCGTCCGTGAGGCACCGGCTGGTCACCTCGGTGCAGGAGGCGGTGTCTTGCGCGGAGTCGTTCGGTTACCCGGTCGTGGTCAAGCCACGCGCGCTTGCCGGCAGCCTCGGTGTGGCACTTGCGGAGGATGCTGCGGCCGTGTGCCGGGCGTTCGCGCTTGCGGAGTCCTCACGGTTCGCCGACCTGCCGACCGGCCACGGGGTGCTCGTCGAGGAGTACCT
>JBKOYU010000708.1:0-5311 GCA_046725575.1 Actinomycetota bacterium
CCGGTATGTCACCGACGCCGGGCCGTTGTTGCCGAAGCTGCACAAGTTGGTGCGCGCCGACTGCACCACCCGCAACAAGCGTCGCGCCGCCAGGCTGCAGGCCAACTACGACAATCTGGAACGCCGCATCGAGGAACTCGCCGCCAAGGAGGACTTGGCGCGGGTGCGGCCGGATCTCGACGGCAACGAGATCATGAAGATCCTCGGCATCCCGGCCGGTCCCGAGGTGGGGGAGGCGTGGCGCTATCTCAAGGAGCTCCGGCTCGACCGCGGGCCGCTGAGCCACGATGAGGCCGTCGACGAGTTGATGAAGTGGTGGAACGCGTAGGGCTGATATAGATCGAGGCGCCCCTTCACAAACGCCTCCGGGGGTGTCAGGAAGGGACTGTTAACGGTTCCTTTGAGGATCGAAGCGTTGCTGCGCTTCGGTTCTCCTGGCACGCCCCGGAGGTGTTGTTGTGTCTGTACGTCAAGCTGCGCCAGTCACGTCGTCCACGATCGTCGTTGCCGTTGATGTCGGCAAGTCCTCGGCGGTGTTTTCGGTGACTGATGCTGGTCGGCATCGTTTGGTGGGTCCGGTCGGATGCGTGATGAGTCGTTCGGAATTGTCGGCGATGGTTCATCGGGTCGAGGAGGTGGTCGGGTCTGATGCGCAGGTCAAGGTGGGTGTGGAAGCGGCTGGGCATTATCACCGGCCAGTACTGGATTATGGGTGGCCGACGGGCTGGGAAGTGTTGGAGCTCAACCCTGCTCACGTGAGCGAGCAGCGTCGGGTTGTGGGGAGGCGTCGGCTCAAGACCGACGCGTTCGATCTGGAGGCGATCACCGAGCTCGTGCTGGCCGGATGTGGACGTCCGGTCATCACCGAGCAGCTGGTGCTCGGTGAGATCGGCGCGTGGGCGGCGCACCGCACCCGTCGGGTAGCTGTTCGCTCGGCGACGAAGAACCAGTTGCTGGGTCAACTCGATCGCGCCTTTCCCGGCGTGACGAGGGCGCTACCGGATGTGTTGGGCACCAAGATCGGTCGGCTCATCGCCGGCGAATTCGCCGATCCCGCCCGGCTGAGTGCATTGGGTGTAAGCCGGCTGATCCGCTTTGCGGCCGCCCGCGATGTGCAGCTGCGTCGGCCGGTGGCCGAGCGTCTGGTCGCTGCCGCGCGTGAGGCGTTGCCGACCGCCGACGCCGCGGTGGCCCGCCGTGTGCTCGCCGCCGATGTGGCGCTGCTGGCCCACCTGGACGCCCAGATCACCGCGACCGAGGCCCAGCTGGCGATGCTGGTTCCGCGCAGCCCGTTCGCCACGTTGACCACGGTGCCCGGATGGGGTGTGGTGCGAGTTGCCAATTATGCTGCCGCCCTGGGTGATCCAGACCGTTGGCCGGGTCCACGACAGATCTACCGGGCCGCCGGCTTGTCACCGATGCAATACGAATCGGCCGGCAAACGTCGCGACGGAACGATCAGCCGCGAGGGCAGTGTGACGCTGCGGCGAGCGCTCATCGATCTCGGTATCGGCCTGTGGCTCACCGATCCGGCCGCCAAAACCTATGCCGCCGGCCTGAAAGCCCGCGGCAAACATGGCGGCATCATCGCCTGCGCGTTGGCCCACCGCGCCAGCCGCATCGCCTACGCCCTGGTCCGCGACCACGGCACCTACGACCCCACCCGCTGGAGCTGAGCATCTTCGGCTGTCCTCGGTCTAGGCCATCGGCGCCGGAGACACAGGAGCTGTCCACCTGCAGCGCCCGCAGCGCAGCGAGGACGAACGACGTGGACAGCGACGAGCACCGGCGCACCCTGAACCGCCGAGGAAAGCCATCTGCAATGAAGGAGGTAACAACCCAGGATCTTCACAACTCCGGTCAGCAGTGCCAGGCTAAAAGCAACGAAGGGCCGGATCAGATGCCGTAAGGGCTATGGCGGACCCCGCAATGGGTTACGCCGCGTCTAGCTTGGCACCCGGCCCTTCGCCCTACACGGCAGCCCGAACGACGCCAGATGACCCCAAACCTCGGAGGTCGGATAAGTCAGCGTGGGCGCCCGGCAACCCCGCCTTCAGCCACCAACGGCATCGCGACCCGCCACAATGACAACCCACCCCGGCACCTGGGTGTCGATACCACACGGCCTGTCCTCCCCTTGACACGACCTACAGCCAGCTAGAAATAACGAGGCATCATCAGGGGTTCACTCACGTTCACCCGTCCGGCCTTCCCCTCGCCCGGTTGCTCCCCCAGACGGAACAGGGGCCCTTAAGCTTTAACCCTGGGCTTCGCACCCCAACGGACAAGACCCGTCAACGCACGCCAGGGCGGGGATCGATCTTGAACACTGATCGAGAACTACGCACCCGGCATGACCGGCCTCCAATCTACGAGTTCACTCGCTATGCGCGACCTCGCGTCGCACGTGAGAACTTTCTTTACTGCTATCGAGACGTCACGCGACGTTCGGCGGCTGTAGAGCATGGAGGCGATTAGGCTCAGGCCTGCCACCGCGGACGACCTTCAATTCTTCTTCGCCCTGCACAAGCAATCCCTTGGTCCCTACGTCGACCAGATCTGGGGCTGGGATGACGACGCCCAGCGTGCATACCTCGAACGCACAATCGCTCCCGATGACACACAGGTCATCGTCGTCCACGGCGTGGATGTCAGACGGCTCAACGTCGAAGACCACGGTGACGAGGTGTTCATCGGCCTCATCGAGATCACCCCCGACTATCAGGGTCTGTCGGCGCTGCGGCCAGCGCCAGTTCCAACCAGCGCCGCGTCTCGCTGAGAATGCCGCCGGTGACCCACATCGGTCGCATCGCCGCGGTCATCTCCAAGGCGATCGCTGGAGCCTCGACGCATGTGAACTGCACCGCCTCAAGCAGATTCGGCATCTCCCGCATGAGGCGACGTATCCACTCGCCCTGATGGGGACCAAACCAGCTGCAGGACAGAAGAGGTACGAATCGGTGCTTGCCGCCGGGCGTAATCAGCCAGGGCGACCCGCAGGCCGCACAGCGTTGCTCGAGGTCACTTGGGCTGGCCAAACTGGTTCGGTCGGCGGAATGCGGACGTAGGCTGACAAATCAGCCGGTTACGCTGCCGCCAAGAATCTGCCAAGGGTCCTCCTCGACGATGACGTTGCCCGCAAAGGCCAACACATCATTCATCCGAAGGGACTCACATGTTCACCACTCGCTTTAACAAGTCGATCGCCGGCACGATACTCGCCGCCGGCACGCTCGGACTCGCCGTGATGGCCGGGGCGGGCACCGCCAACGCCGACGCCGTCGATGACACCTACGTGGCTGCCCTCGCGCAGGCCGGCATCCCGCAGATCAGTCCCGCTGCCGAAATCTCGGCAGGACATGCCGTGTGCCAAAACCTCGACGAGGGCACTACTACCCCTGACCGGGTCATCGCGGCATTCGCCGCCAAGCACGTGTTCGCGACCCGACAGCAGGATGAAGCGATGGTCACTGCCTCGATGACCGCCTACTGCCCGCAGTACCTGCCTCGTTAGCCGGCCGTGATTGCCACAGGAGCCGTGAACGGCGACTGCTTCCGAACGTGTACCGCTCGCGGAAAAGGAACCAAGATGATCAAGGGCAGGACATGGCGCGGCCGGGCAGGCCTCGTCGCGCTGACGGCGCTGCTGGTTGCTGGGTGCTCGTCGAACGATTCGACCGCATCGCACCCCGCGCCGGGCAATCCCGCGACATCCACGTCGACCGCGGCTGTACAGATGGGGGCTCACGGCGTCGAGGGATCGATCGGCGACGTGCCCTGGTCGCAAGTCGGTGCGGGCTGGATGCTCGCCATGTGGAGCCCGGCCGTCAGCGTGGCTCCGGGCGAAACACCGCCTGCAGGCTCGCCGTCGCCCGAGACGGCCCCCGAGACGCTGTACCTCGTCAACCCCGCGGGTGGCCGCTACGCGATCGCCACCTTCCCCTCGACCCCTGACCAGCCTGGCGAATTGGAAGACTGGTCGGGCGACGGCAGCCACGCCCTGTTCGCCGCGGGGGGCGCCGGATCACCGACGACGATCATCACCGAAGTCGACCTGCACACTGGCGCCCGGACCACGTTCACCGTCAACGACTCGTCTGTCGCCCCTCGCTACACGCGCCCAGACGGCAAGGCGGTGCTGCTGACGGTTCAAAACCATGGGCTCGCGCGGGTCGACCTTGCCGGCAAACCGCAACTGACCTACCCGACGGACAAGCTCGCAGGCACCTTCCATGGTCAGTACCTCTCGACACCGGACGGCACGCAGCTGGTGCTGGGTACCGGCTCCGGCCTTGCGCTGATGGGCAACGACGGAACAGTCGGAAAGGCGCTGCCGGTTGCCGGCGAAACCAGCTGCTCACCGGTGCGGTGGTGGGACGACGGCGGGAAAACCGTCCTCGCCAGCTGCAGCGCCGACAGTCAGCCGCAACGGCTGTGGCTGGTCCCCATCGACGGTTCAGCACCGAGCGCGCTGACCGCGCCGATCACAGACCCGTCGTCACACGACTCCGGCGACGTAGACGCGTGGCAACTGCCGGCCGGCACCTACGTGCAGTACCTGGGCGGGTGCGGCGCCATACATCTCGGCAAGCTCAACGCCGACGGCACGGTGTCCAAGGTGTCGGTGCCCAATGTCGATCCGGACCACAGCATCTACGTCATCGGCGTCCACGGCGGCAACCTCGACCTCCAAGCCATGGTCGCTGGCTGCGGACCCGCCCAGTCGCTGCTGGACTACGACCCCGCCGCCGGCACTGCGACGGTGCTGTTGGGGCCGCCGCTCAACGGCGGCGGCGTCGTCAAAGCGGTGCCTTACCCGGGCCAGCAGTAGCGTGCCACCGCGCCAGGAATTTTGGCGGCATCGCCGAAACGCCGTGATCGCCGCACTGGCCGTTGCCATCGTCGGCGTCACGGCGTGTCACGCGTCGCCGCCGTCGACGCCCGCGCCCCAACAGACATTGTTGCCGTTCACCGCCCTCAGCCACCCCGTCGGGGTCGCGGTGGACACCACCGGCGCGGTCTACGTCGCCGACGCCGGCAACAAACGGGTCGTGAAGTTGGTCTCCGGGTCCAACGCCCCGACGGTGTTGCCGTTCACCGGCCTCAACTACCCCGACAGCGTGGCGGTGGACGCCGCCGGCAACGTCTACGTCACTGACGACTACAACGACCGGGTAGTCAAGTTGGCGGCCGGGTCGACCACCCAGACGGTGCTGCCGTTCACCGGCCTCAGCGGCCCGGACGGTGTGGCAGTGGATGCGGCTGGCGCCGTCTACGTCGCCGACTACCTCAATAGTCGGGTGGTCAAGTT
>JBKOYU010001121.1:0-2035 GCA_046725575.1 Actinomycetota bacterium
CCCACAACGCGTTCCATGGGTTTGACGCGTCAGCTTTCGGCCGCAATCCCCCTTGAGCGCGGCTATCTTGCCGGGTATTGACATCCTCCCGGCCATGACTGGCCGGGATTCCACCTGCCAGCCTGGCTGTCTCGTTACTCATTGAGCACCGCCGTAGGCCAGGTGATAGTGGAGTTCGTGCCGACCGGCTCTGTCGCTGCTTGCGCGCGCCACCGACTCATGGTCTGCGGCCTCGCCGGTTGACCATTGACCAGACCCCGACACCCGTCGACAGTCCTGACGGTGGAGTCCGCTCCCGCCGACCCCGGCTAGCTCCCGAAACCTTCTTCCGACGTAGCGCAGCGTAGCGGCGACCACCGACAACTTGTCGCGCCAACCCGGCCTTGAAGGACCGGGCTTGCGCACTGCGTTCTACGGTCAGCGGTTGGAACATCTCGGGTCGACTTGGTACTCAACGATTCGGCCGACGGTACGGACCTAGATATGCCCCGACAAGCCCGGGGTCAACCAGTAACGAACGTCAGGCTGCTTCGGCGACGGCGTCGCCGGTGACGTCGTCCTTGGCTTCGGTGGCCGGCACGCCGACCGCCAATAACGCCAGCAATGCGATCACCATGCCGGCCGTCATCACCAAGGCTAACGCGATCTCGTTGTTGCCGAGCACGCCGACCAGCGGCGCCACCGCGGCGCCAAGGCCGAACTGCGCCGCGCCGAGCAGCGCGGCCGCGGTGCCCGCGGCGTCGGGATGCCGGGACAACGCCACCGCGGGGGCGTTGGGAATGACGAGGCCCATCGCGGCCAGGATCGCCCAGACCGGCACCACAAAGCCCGGCAGGCCGCCGATGTGCTCGTATGCCAGGCCGACGAAAACCACACCGGCCAGCACGGCGGCCGCCAACGCCCACAGCACGATCGTCTGCGGAGCGAACCGTCGCAGCAGCACCACGTTGAACTGTGTCGCCCCGATGAGCGCGACCGCCCCTGCGCCGAACACCAGCGCGAAGGCCTGCTGGTCCAGGCCGTAGTGGCCCTGCAGCACGAACGACGCACCCGCGATGTAGGCGAACAGACCGGACATGCCGAGCGCGGCGACCAGAACCAGGATGACGAAGCGCACGTCGCGCAGCACCTCGACATAGGTGGCAGCGATGCTGCGCACGTTCAGTGGCCGTCGATGGGACGCAGGCAGGGTTTCCGGCAGCGCCAGCGCCGCCAGGAGAAGCAGCCCGCCCGCCAAGACGACAAGTGCGGCGAACACCCAGTGCCACGAGGCCTTCAACAGCACCGCGGCACCCAACGACGGGGCGATGACCGGCGCAACTCCCAGCACCAGCATCAGCCGCGACATCACGGTGGCCGCGACGGACTCGGCGTAAAGGTCACCGACGACGGCGATGGCGACGACCATCGCCGCAGCGGCGCCCATGCCCTGCAGCCCGCGCGCCACGCCGAGCACAGCGATGTTCGGCGCGAACAGGCACAGCAGCGACGCCAGCATGTGCAGCACGATGCCCACCATCATCGGCCTGCGGCGGCCCAGCGAGTCCGACAGCGGCCCGACGATCAGCTGGCCGAGGGCCAGTCCAGCGAGGGTGCCGGTGAGCGTGAGTTGCGCGACCGACGAGGACACCGACAGGTCGTCGGCGATCTTGGGCAGCGCCGGCAGATACATGTCGATGGTGAGCGGGCCCAGCGCGACGAGGGCGCCAAGGACCGCGATCATGCGGACGCGGCGCGGCGCCGTCGACTGCCCTTCTGGGGTCGAGCTTTCGGCGCTGGTCACGTCCACGTCGGTCGATGCTGCCATGGAAGTGGTTAGCGCCCCTTCTCAATAATTTGTTCCCCGCCTCACAGACAGTGACGGCTATCACGACCGGGCACCCGCGTGCCGCGTCCGTTCGTTCAACAAGCGTTAGCCTGAAGGTTCGGACAGGTCGAACTGGGTCGACGAGGGGGAGCCGCACACATGAGCGCTCGGTCAATCACCAAGAGCCAGCTGCCGGCTATTACTGACGACAATCCCGGCGCCGCCGCC